>JAGNPU010000243.1 GCA_017989485.1 Neisseriaceae bacterium | reverse complement strand
CACGCCAGACATGGCAGACATCACGGCCAATGCCGTCACCACCACAATAATGATGGCGTTAGAGGTAAAGTCGTTTTCACCCACCCAATTGAGGCTGAACAGTCCGGCATTCATTTGCATGGCGCCGTAGCCTAAGGTGGTACACACCCCGAACACGGTACTGCACAAGGCCACAGAGTCAATCGCATGGCCAATAGGGCCATTGATGCGGTTTTTCAACAAGGGGTAAAAGCCCGAGCGCACGCTCAAGGGCAGCTTATAGCGGAAACCAAAATACGTCAGCGCCAGGCCGATCACGGCGTAAATCCCCCAGGCGTGTATCCCCCAGTGGTAAAACGCATACAGCGACGCTTCTTTAATCGTGTCTGATTCGCTCATGCCCGGCGTCAACGGATTGGCAAAGTGAGACAAGGGCTCGGCCACGCCAAAATACATGAGGCCAATCCCCATGCCGGCGGCAAACAGCATGGCCAACCAGGTCATAAACGGGAATTCAGGCTGCTCGTCATCGGCACCCAAACGGATGTTGCCAATGCGGCTAATGGCCAAGAACAAAAGGAAAATAATGAAGATCGATGCGGTTAACACATAAAACCAGCTAAAGTACTCAAAAATCACGTCTTTGGCATGATTCAACATGATTTGTGAACCCTCAGGGAACACCGAACAGACTATGGTCACCGCCAAAATAAAGGCGAGACTGGGTAAAAACACATAGGGATTTAGAGTAGATGATTGCTGTAGTTTCTTTAGAAAACTCAAAAGGGCCTCTCTTTCAATAGTTAATAAAAGGCTTCACCATCAACGGCAGGGAACGCCACCCCCAAAACACAACAAATGAAACAAAAAGAGCGGTTTTCATGGCAATTTTAGGCGTTGTCTTGACGGGCCATGAAGCAAAAAAAACAAACTATTGTATCAAATTAATCACTTACTTACAAATCACCCCCCCTCAGGCCCCAAGCCGTAAGGGCTGGCGCCCACTCAAAAAAGACCACCGCCCCTGTTTTTTCGAGCCAATCGCCCGTGCTTTAAGCCTTGCCCGCGGCCAGCCTAAGCCCGCCCGCCACAGGCCCCCCAACCCCGACACCAATGCCGCAAAAAAACGCGCTGCCTGTCCCCATTCGCCCTCCTTGCCGATGATTTAGCGACCACCTCGTCGACGCCCCGTGCGGCAAGATCACCCCCTAAGCCACAATGGCGACTGTCGACATCATGACATTGATCAAGCTTATATTTGGGCCGCCGATAAACAGCATCCTGTGATTTAGGCTATAATCTGGCTTAATTTATAAATAGGGTTTCGTGATGACACAATTAAAAAATGATACTTTCTTGCGAGCATTACTCAAAGAGCCTGTTGAATACACCCCGATTTGGATGATGCGCCAAGCAGGTCGTTACCTGCCGGAATACAAAGCCTCTCGTGCCGAAGCGGGTAGCTTTTTAGATTTATGCAAAAACACCGACTTGGCCACGGAAGTGACCATACAGCCACTAGAACGGTTTCCCCTCGACGCCGCCATTTTGTTTTCGGACATTTTGACCATTCCGGACGCCATGGGCTTAGGCTTATACTTTGCCGAAGGTGAGGGCCCAAAATTTGAGCGCCCCCTACGAGACGAAGACGCCATCAACAAGCTGGCCGTTCCCCACGTAGAAACCAGTTTAAAATACGTGACCGACGCCGTCAGCAGCATCCGCAAAGCCTTAGACGGCCGCGTCCCGCTCATCGGCTTTTCTGGCAGCCCGTTTACACTGGCCTGCTATATGATAGAAGGCGGCAGCAGCAAGGATTTTCGCACCATCAAAACCATGATGTACAGCCGTCCTGACCTACTGCATAAAATTTTGTCGGTCAACACCCAAACCGTCATTGATTACTTAAATGCCCAAATCGAAGCCGGCGCCCAAGCGGTACAGATTTTTGACTCATGGGGCGGCGTCTTAAGCGATGCGGCTTTTGAGACCTTTAGCCTAAACTACATGCAACAAATCATTGCCGGCTTAAAACGCGAACACGACGGCCGCAAAGTACCGGTCATCGTCTTCACCAAAGGCGGCGGCCTGTGGCTAGAAAAACTGGCCAATATTGGCGCCGACGCCCTAGGTTTGGATTGGAGCTGCAATATTGGGGACGCGCGCCAACGCGTTGGTGATCAAGTCGCCCTCCAAGGCAACTTTGACCCATTCGCCCTATTCGGCACTCAAGAAGCCATTGAAGCCGAAGCCGCCCGTATTTTGGCGTCTTATGGCCACGGTTCTGGCCACGTTTTCAACCTGGGCCATGGCATTAACCAATTCACGCCGCCGGAGCACGCGGCCGCCTTGGTGGAAGCTGTCCACAGGCTGTCAAAACCCTATCACGCCTAGCCTCAGCTGCGGACATAAGGCCATAATCGTGGATTATGGCCTTTTTTATGCACACCCTGAATCCCGAGGCCTATAGGACAGCACAGCACGGCCTTAGGCCCTTCGTCAGGCCAGCCGCCCTAAGCCTTTGATTCTAAAATCCTTAAACCAGATCGTTTGAAATTATTTGATTTCTCCGGTTGACTTTGTCAGCAGCCCTATTTAATTAAAGGTTTATCCACAAAGTTATCCACAGGCCCATGGCGTTTTCGCTTAAGAATCTAATGGGTTTTTGGCTTTTTTTATGGCATGATTTGACTATGACTCCCGTTTACTATCATCAAGTGGCCATCGATGTGCCGCTGTACCGCTTATTCACCTATCAAACAACGGCCCCTATCCCCTTAGGCACCCGTGTTCTGGTGTCGTTTCGGGGCAAAACCGTGTGTGGCATTGTGTGGGCCCACGTCGACACGCCAGACATTGCGCCCAATAAAATATTGCCCATACGCTCGGTTTTGGCCGACACCACGACGCTGTCGCCCGACTGGCGCGCCTTAATTGATTTTTGTGCCCGCTATTACCACCATCCCGTGGGCCAAACGGCCTTTACCGCCCTGCCCAGTGGCCTCAAGCAGCAACAGGCCGCCGCCTTACACCCGCCAGAGCGTTACTTTGCCCTCAGTGAAGCAGGTACTGCCGCGCCACCGCCGCCGCCGGCACACGCCCGCAAACACGACTTATGGCAAGCCCTTAGCCAAGGCCCAACGCCGCTGTCCCAGCTAAAACGCCTGCAACCACAGGCCTTGAAAAGCATGGAAAGCTGGCAAGAAAGTGGCTGGCTCACCGAACACAACGGCCCCAGCGGCCGCATCCTGCCTAGCCAACACCAGCTTAACCCCGACCAGCAACTGGCGGTAACGGCCGTCAATGCCAGCCTGGGCAGCTTTGCACCGTATTTGCTGTTCGGCATCACCGGCAGCGGCAAAACCGAAGTCTACTTTCAAGTCATGGCCGAGGCCCTCGCACGGCAGCAACAGGTGCTGTTTTTACTGCCCGAAATCAATTTAACCCCGCAGCTGCTGGCGCGCATTCAAGCCCGCTTTGAGCACGTCGTCTGCGTGGTATTGCACAGTCAAACGGCCGCGGGTGAGCGCACCCAAAACTATTTGGCCGCCCAAAGCGGTCGCGCCCAACTCATTATTGGCACGCGCCTGTCGGTGTTTACCCCCTTGCCCAACCTCGGCCTCATCGTGGTCGACGAAGAGCATGATGGCTCGTTCAAGCAGGACAATGATTTACGCTACCAGGCCCGTGACCTCGCCGTTTGGCGCGCCAAGCAAAGCCAGTGCCCGGTGATTCTAGGCAGCGCCACCCCCAGCCTAGAGTCATGGCAGCAGGCCAAGGCCGGCGGCTATCGCCTGCTCACCCTTAGCCAGCGCGCCCATACGGCGGCCACCTTGCCCGAGGTGTTGATTGAAGACGTCGGCCGCCAGTTCCTCGACAGCGGCTTCAGTAAAAAAACCCTGGCGGCGTTGA
>JAGNPU010000242.1 GCA_017989485.1 Neisseriaceae bacterium | reverse complement strand
CGCCCACTTTGCCCAAAAACACATGGCCGGTGCCACCGCCCTGGCCCGACTTGGCCTCAAGGCCGTCCACGCCATCGGCATGGCCACGCCTCGCAAACTCAGCCTGGCCCTGCATGGCCGCTACCCGACCATGCCCATTCTGCCGGTGCACATGCCCGCGGCAGCCCCCAAGTTGCCGCAGCCGACCGTCAACGGCGCTGACCCCGTGGTGTATTTTGTGTCCTGCGTGAACCGTGTCTTGGCCGAGGGCGACCAAAGCCAAACGCCACACCACATCGCCGAGCACACCCTTAGCCTGTTCAAAAAGGCCGGTTTCAGCGCCCTTTACCCCGACCATATGGACCAGCTGTGCTGCGGCCAGCCGTTTGCCTCGGCCAAGGCCGATGCCGCCGCCACCGCCGCCACCGTGTCGCTCAATCAGGCGCTTCTGTCTGCCTCACACCACGGTCAGTACCCGGTGTACTTAGACAACGCCCCCTGCGCCCTACGGGTAAAAGAGGCGCAGCAACAAGGCCTAATCGACCCGCGCCTAAAGCTATACGACGCCGCCAGCTTCTTAACCGAGCAGGTGTTGCCCAAGCTGAACATGAGCCAAACCCTGCCAGAACTGGTGCTGCACATACCCTGTTCCGCCACCAAAATGGGGGTGGGCAACGCTCTGAAAACCCTGGCCGGCGCCTGTACCGAGCGCCTGACCACGCCAGACATTGCCTGCTGTGGCTTTGCCGGCAATAAAGGCTTTACCCTGCCCGAGCTCAACGCCAACGGCTTACGCAATCTTGAGCAGGCCATCCCGGCAAGCTGCCAGCACGGCGTGTCCATGAGCAAAACCTGTCAGGTGGGCCTCAGCAACCACTCTGGGCGACACTATCAGAGCATAGAAGCCCTGCTAGACCAGTGTAGTCTTTAAAAGGCCCGATCAGGTTTGGCCTAGCCCCATGTCCACCGGCATGGGGCTTTATCGTTTAAAGAAACAGCATAAGATGAACGGTTTACTTTATAATGGCCTCATTCCCTCTAGACAGACCCACGTGTAAAGGCCCCCATGCTGATCGATCAACGTAAACTATTTGCCAGTAACCTATTAGAGAAAAGCTTTAACACCCCCTCAGGCTGGGTAGAGTTTTTCTTGGCCATCGGCGCGGCCTGGATCATCCGCCATTTTGTGCTGGCCTGGCTGGCCAAGCGCGAAACCCCCAACGCCCGACTCAACCTAGGCCGTCACATCATGCACCGCATTGTGTGGCCGCTGTCGGTATGCGTGGTCACCAGCCTGCTGGCCTACGCCTGGCATTTGGCCGGTTATAAGCCACTATGGCTGCTGTTGGTGGCCGCGATATCGCCGTGGTTGGCGGGG
This sequence comes from Neisseriaceae bacterium, assembly GCA_017989485.1. GTDB lineage: Bacteria > Pseudomonadota > Gammaproteobacteria > Burkholderiales > Neisseriaceae > JAGNPU01. The sequence continues at coordinate 2,543 of JAGNPU010000242.1, read as the reverse complement.
GTGCGCACCATTATGGCCGTGGTCAGCCACGTCATGCCCCATAAGATTTTAGAACGGTCGCTAGAGTACTTTTTGGCGGGGTTCTTGTGGATAGGCTATGTGGTGTGGTTGATTGGTTTTGACAACGTGGTCTTGGACTGGCTAAACCGTACCCACTTTAAAATGGGCTCCTCGTCGGTCAGCCTAATGATGATTTGCACCAGCACCCTATGGATTTGTCTGGCCATTATTGGGGCCTTGTGGCTAGGGCGTTTCATTGACAGACGCGTCATGGGCATGCGCAACGTTGATTTAAACTTTAAGTTTGTCATCAGCAAGTTCACCCGCAGCATCTTAATCGTGCTGGCCATTGTGATTACCCTGCCCATGGTCGGCATCGACTTAACCGTCATTTCCGTCTTCGGCGGCGCACTGGGCGTGGGCCTGGCCTTCGGCCTGCAAAAAATCGCCAGCAACTATGTGTCAGGCTTTATTATTTTGCTGGATCGATCCATCCGCGTTGGCGACCGTTTGGTCATCGACGGCAAGGTTGGCTATGTGTCCCGCATCAATGCCCGCTACGTGGTGCTCAAAGGCACCGATGGTTCTGAGATTCTGGTGCCGAACGAGCGCTTTATTGCCGACACCGTGATCAACCAGTCGTTTTCTGACACCGCCGTCCTCGACAGCGTGGCCGTATCCGTGGCCTACGAAACCGACATTCCGCACGCCTTGGCCCTGCTCGGCGCCACCGCCAACCGTCATGACCGCATCAAAAGCGAGCCGGCGCCGTTTGCCTACATCAAAAACTTTGGCGATTCCGGCATCGACCTGGCCATGAGCTACTGGGTGTCAGAACCGGTCCACGGCATGCTGGGCATTAAGTCCGCCATCATGTTAGACATCTGGCACGAATTCAAGGCCCACGACATCAGCATGCCCTTCCCACAACAGGAAGTGCGCATTCTGAACCGCCATACTGCCGCCCCACAGCCGCCGACCTGGGTAGAACAGCAACAATCGGAGGCCAAAATCCAGCAGATGAAGGCCGACATGAACACCCACAACGAGTTTTCAGAAGCCCAAAAAACCATACCAGAAGTGGATGAAATACAGACCCCACGCTAGGCACTAGGTCAAAAAAAACAGCCGCTGCCCCCGAAAGGCAGCGGCTGTTTTGTGGGCGACGCTTACATGCTTTGCTGGATCAAATCGGCCAACACGCGGATGCCGGTCTTGATTTGTGCCTCGCTCACGGTCACAAACGCCAGGCGCAGGCAGTTATGCTGCACGTCGGTGGCAAAAAATGGCTCGCCCGGCACAAACGCCACCTTATGCGCAATCGCACGCGCCAACAGCTCAGTGGTGTTAATCTGCTCGGGCAGGGTCAACCAAATAAACATGCCGCCCTCTGGCGCATGAAACTGCACCGTCTCTGGCATGTATTCGGTTAAGGCCGCCACCATACAGCGACAGCGTGCCGCATACAGCGCCCGAATGGCGGGAATGTGTTGGTCTAAAAAACCATTCTTAACCACTTCGTAAGCCACGCGCTGGGTCATGCTGGGGGTGTTTAAGTCGGTGGCCTGCTTAAGCTGGATCAGCTTGTTAATCATGGTTGCGGAGGCCACAATATAGCCTAGGCGAAAGCCAGGGGCCAACACCTTCGAGAACGACCCCAAATACACCGTATTCTCTGGCGACAGGCTGTATAGGCTAGGCAGGCTTTGGCCTTCGTAGTCTAGCGCACCATAAGGATCATCCTCAACCACCACCATGCCACGGGCTTTTGCCATCGCGGCCAAGGCCTGACGACGGGCCAAAGGCATGCGGCGGCCCGTCGGATTTTGAAAATTGGGAATGGTATACAAAAAGCGGGCGTCGTCCATCAGTTCAGGCGCCAAGGCGGCAGGGTTTAATCCCTCGTCGTCCGTCGCCACCGACACATAGCGCGGCGCGTATTGATTAAACGACTGCAAGGCACCTAAATAGGTCGGGGTTTCCACCAAGACGGTGCTGTCTTCGTCGATCAACACTTTACCGATGAGGTCTAAGGCCTGCTGTGAGCCAGTCACAATCAGCACTTGGTCAGCATCAACCGCCACGCCGTGGCCAGACACGCGTGCGGCCACCCATTCCCGTAGCGGGCCATACCCTTCTGTGGGCCCATACTGTAAGGCACCAAAAACGTCAGGCCCATTCATGACCTTGGCCACGGCGGCTTGAATTTGGGGGACGGGAAACGCATCAGCAGAAGGCAAACCGCCCGCAAACGAAATAATATCGGGCTGTTCCGTTACTTTTAACACTTCTTGGATGGCCGTGCTTTCAAAAGCCCGGGCGCGCGCTGAGAATGTCCACTGCATGGGAGCTACCTTTGTCAATGATTCGAATAAAACCGACCATTATACGCTGAAACCCTGTGCGCCATAAGGGCAATGCGCCTGATTCCTACCCCAGAAACGGTGCTATTTGGGACACTTTAGCCGTTAACCGTGTGTCAAACGGGATAGGCCATTTGTGGCCTGAATTCGATGGTGCTACCATGGCCATCTGGTCGTGAC
>JAGNPU010000241.1 GCA_017989485.1 Neisseriaceae bacterium | reverse complement strand
TGTTTGCGCCTGAATATCGTGCCTTTGTTGGCGACACGGATGAGCCGTTGTTTCAAACGCTGACGGTGCGGGAACGTGAAATCCTAGACTATTTGGCTAAGGGGGCGAGCAATAAGGTGATTGCTGAGGCCTTAACGGTGGCGCCCAGCACGGTCAAGGTGCACGTCCAGAATATTTTGCGTAAGTTGCAGCTGACGTCTCGGGTGCAGGCGGCGGTCTATGCGGTTCGGCAGCAGGGTTAAACAGTCAAAAAACCGCCTCGATGAGGCGGTTTTTTGCTGGCCGTAGCATTGAGGCAAATAGCTTATGTTTGGTTTTCCTTGGTGCTGGACGCTGCCTCTCCTGCGCCGTGTAGGCGAGGGTTTTAAGCATTTAAAAGCCGCTGCCTCTGATGGATTATAGGCAGCGGCTTTGGCGTGATGAATCGACGCGCTTATTGCTTGGTGGCGGCTTCGCCTTCTTGCTCGGCTAACTCATTCAGGTGTTGCAAGTACATGGCTTCGAAGTTGATCGGGGCCAATAATACCGGAGGCAAACCAGAGCGGGCCACTAGGCTAGAGATGGCCTCACGCGCATAGGGGAACAACATGTTTGGGCAAGCAATGCCAAACAGGGGCGGCAGGTCTTGTTCGTCGATGTTTTGTACGGTGAAAATGCCGGCTTGGGTCACTTCGGCCACAAATAGGGTGCGGCCATCTTCCATGACGGCAGACGTGGTGACTTTTAAAGAGCCTTCATAATAGTGTTCTTCTAGCTTGGTGCTGGCGGTCACGACTTGAATGTCAATTTTTGGCTGCTCTTGCAGCAAGAAAATTTCGGGTGCATGAGGCACTTCCAAAGAAAGGTCTTTGGTGTACACACGGTCAATGCTGAAAGAAGGTTGAGCGTCCGCGCCTGCGGCCGCTTCATTTTGTAGGTCTTGCTCGCTCATGTTAACTCTTTCTAATAGAGGGTTTAATCACATTGTTGGCAGTGAGTGTATCATACCCGCTGCCCAGCTTGACTATCGGTTAAACAGAATTTGATCGCGCTTAACCCGCCAATAAAGCGTCAAGTTTGCCTTGGGTGTTTAAGGCGCTTAAATCATCAAATCCGCCCACATGGGTGTCACCAATGAAAATTTGGGGCACGGTGCGCCGTCCCGTCAGTTCGATCATCTCATCACGCACGGCAGGGTCTAGGTCGACGCGCACTTCAATGACGTTCGTCACGCCTTTTTGTTTTAAAAGGTTTTTGGCCATCATGCAATAAGGGCAGACTTGGGTGGTGTACATTTTTACAGGGTTCATTAGGGTCTCCGGTTGGTCCGTCAGTAAATGAGGGGGATAGGGCATTTTTCAAGAGCCATAGAGGCCGATTAGTTCTTGAACCAGTTTGTCCATGTCGTCTATGTATGAGGTGGCGTTGGGGCTGTTGATGAGCACGGTAATCGCCAACGGCCGTTTGCCCGGCGCTTCTGGCAACCAAAAGCCCGCCAAAGCCCGTACATTATTCAAGGTACCCGTTTTTAAGCGCAGAGGCGAGCCCAAATCTTTGAATCGGGTTTTCAATGTGCCGTCTTGGCCAGCTATGGGTAGGCTTTCAATAAAATCTTGTTTAAATGGGCTGGTGTAGGCTTGTTGCAACAGCTCGCCCATAAGCCTTGGGGTCACGCGCTCGATGCGCGACAGGCCAGAACCATTTTCCAATACCAAGAAGTCTCTGTCCTGGACGTGGTGTTGTGACAGGCTTTGGCGCACCTGATAGGCGGCTTCGTTGGCGGTGTCGGTTTGTGCCTGTGGGTGGGTGCCTAGGGTTAAGTACAGGGTGCGGGCGATCACATTATTAGAGGCCTTGTTCATGTCTTTAATCACGTCTTTAAGCGGCGGCGAGGCGTGGGCGGCCAAAATGCGGGCGTCTCGTGGGGTTTTGCCGCTGAGCAAGGCGGGCTGGTTTTGGCCGCCCAGTTCGGCCCAGCTGGCCAAAAAGCTTTGGTGGGCAAAGCCGGTTGTGGACAAAACGTTGACAAAGGTTTGGCTGCCAATACAGCTTGGCGGCAAGCTGCCGGTCACGCGGACAACGGCGTCGTCATCGGCATTAATGGTCAGATGGTTTTTGAGTTTTAAACAGCTGGTGGCCTGGCTGGCGGTTAGGTTAAGCGAGAGGGCCACATTGGGTAAGGCGGGCTGCATATGGATATTGGGCCGGCCGTTGGCGTCGGCAATGACGTTGAGCCAGGCCACCTTATACGCCACCATCTGTGGGTCGGGCGGCGTGGTAAAGGCTTCTTTGGCGTCGTCGGCAAAACCTTCGGCGCTGCCTAAGGTTTGCCACACGGTGCGGTCAAAGACCAGGGCCCCCTCGATTTGGCTAATGCCCTGCATCAGCAGTTGAGCCTGCATGGCCTGTAGGTCTTTTTGGTCAAAGACCGAGTCGCCGCTGCCCTGCCAGTATAGGTCGCCTTTGAGCGCGCCTTGTTTGATCGGGGCATTGCTGCGAAAAAACGTTGGCCACACATAGTCAGGGCCCAGCTTGTCTAAGGCGGCAAACGTGGTCACCAGCTTCATGGTGGAGGCAGGGTTAAATGGTTTTTTGGCATTGAGCTGGTATAAAACCTGATTGGTGTTCAGGTCTTGAACGTAGACGCCAATTTCTTGGTGGGGGATTTTGCCAAAATTGAGGGCGGCGGCAGGCATGCTGGCGCCCAAGGCCGCTAGGGCCGTGAGCGTGCCCAGCAGGCGGCGGGCATTAGTAAGCCAATGGGTCAACATCGATAGACCACCTTAAGTCTTTATAGGATTTAGAAAGCAGGGGCAGCAGGGTTTCTGCGGCGTAGGCCACCTGATGGAGGGCGCTGCGTTTAGGCCCTTCAATAAACAATTGGGCCCGTTCACGGCCGGCTAGGCGGACCATGAAGGCGGGCGCAGGGCCCATGATAAAGACACTGTCAGGGCATGCCAACTGATTTTTTAATTCCGTCAGGAATTTAATCGCCTCATGGATGAGGGGGGCGTCGGCCTTGATCGCGATGCTGTGCTGAAAAGGGCTAAAGCCAAACAGCTTGCGGTTGGCCAGCTCTTCGTCGGCAAAGCGCACGTAGTCATGGGCTTTGAGGGCCTGAAACACGGGGTGGTCGGGCACCTGGGTTTGAATCAGCACCTGGCCCTTATGGTCGGCGCGGCCGGATCGGCCTGCCACCTGGGCCAGTTCGCTAAACATGTGTTCGCTGGCCCGAAAGTCGGGGCTGTAGAGGCCGCCGTCGGCATTCATCACGACCACCAGGTTGAGCCGGGCAAAGTCGTGGCCTTTAGACAGCATTTGGGTGCCGACCAAAACGTCGATTTCCTGATCGTGTATCTGTTGGTAAAGGGCTTCCCAGTCATTTTTTTTGCTGGTGCTGTCGCGGTCGACGCGTTTGACTCTGGCCTTAGGCAGGGCCTGTTGCAAAGTGTCTTCTACTCTTTGGGTGCCTTGGCCAACGGCGGTTAAGTCCTGGTTGCCGCAGGACGGGCAGGCCGTCGGCACGGGCTCAACGTGGTTGCAATGGTGGCAGCGCAAATGGTTGGCCAGACGGTGAAACACCATTTTGGCCGAACACATGGGACAGCCAAAGCTGTGGCCGCAGTCGACGCACATCAGTGCTGGGGCAAAGCCGCGGCGGTTGAGGTAAACCAGGCTGAGGCCGCCGTCCTGATGGTTTTTTTTCAACGCCGTCAGGGTTTTTTTACTGAAGCCGCTGTCGAGGAACTGGCGGCCGACGTCTTCAATCAACACCTCGGGCAAGGTGGCCGCCGTATGGGCGCGCTGGCTGAGGGTGAGCAGGCGATAGCCGCCGGCCTTGGCCTGCTGCCATGACTCTAGGCTGGGGGTGGCGCTGCCTAGAATCACCGGGCACTGGCTTTGCTTGGCGCGCCAAACGGCGAGGTCACGGGCCTGG
>JAGNPU010000240.1 GCA_017989485.1 Neisseriaceae bacterium | reverse complement strand
ACATCAGCTTTGTCGACATCAGCATGATTCTGGCCGAGGTCAAAAGCATTGTGGCGCGGCTGTCGGCGACGATTAACGGCATGTTTATGCTGTGCCTGCTGGCAACGGCCATGGTGATGTGGACCAGTTTGCTCAATGCCAAAGACGAGCGCCTGTTCGACGTGGCCTTAATGCGTGCGTTAGGGGCCAGCAACCGCCTGTTGCGTCAGGGCCTCGTCGTGGAGCTGGCGCTGCTGGGTGCCTTTGCCGGCCTGGTTGGCGGCGTCTTGGCCATGGCCTTGGGCACGGGGATCTCTGTGTGGCTGTTTGAACTGCCTTGGCGATTAAACCTGTGGCTGCCACTGCTGGGCATGGCGTTTGGCGTGGTGTTTGCCTGGCTCACGGGCTACCCCGTTTTGCGCGCGGTCTTACGGACGCCGCCTAGCCGGATTCTCAATGAAAGACTGTAGATTTTAAATCAAAAAACCCTTAAGGATAAACGCCTTAAGGGTTTTTGTGGGCTGGCCTAGGGGGCTTGAGTGTGCTTTAATGAGGCTGGTGATTATGGACAGTATGGATGATGGAAAGGGCAGTGAGATGATGTGTTATCCACAAGTATATCAAGGCAAAATTCAAGCTTATGCTGGCATAGACCCCAGCGCCATAGCCAAAACGCGTACCCAAGGCCTGCTGACGCTGACGGCTTTGGGGCTGGCCAACGACGAGCAGGCAGAGACGCGCTTTCACGGCGGCCCTGATCGGGCGCTGTGTCATTACCCGCGTGAGCATTACGGCTATTGGCAACAGGCCCTGCCTCAGCTGGCCGATCGGTTTCAGGCGGCGGCCTTTGGCGAGAACCTGTCTACCGAAGGCATGACGGAAGAGCATGTCTTTATCGGCGACGTGTATCAATGGGGCGCCTGCATGATACAGGTCACCCAGCCGCGGTCGCCCTGCTATAAGCTAAACCAGCATTTTGGGGTGGCCGATTTGTCGGGACACATGCAGAGCAGCGGTCGCTGTGGCTGGCTGTATCGGGTGGTGGCGGCAGGTACCGCAGACGCCAGCGAGCCATTGCGGCTGATTGCCCGCACCAGCACGGTTTCGGTGGCGGAGGCGATTAACATTGCTTTTGCCCTGCCGTTTGATGCCACCCTCAGTCAGCGTTTGCTCAGCGCCACGGGCCTGTCGGCCAGCTGGTCGAAAACCATGTTGTTACGGCTGCAAAATGGCGTTGTTGAAGACTTTAATCGGCGTTTGTTGGGTCAGGCTTAGGATGAGGGGCCATCATGGTGTTGGGCACCTTTGTGTGTCGGGATGGTCTTGAGTCAAGTTGTGTCACGGCTTTGAGTTGCTTGTTACTGGCTTTTTTTGGTGATACTCGTTTACCATGAAGGCTGGCTTGGTGCCTGCTGTGTCTGTATAAAGGGTATTTAAGCTGTAGCCTGACATTTCAGTTTGACTCATGCTACTTTAAGGTTACACTTAGGCCCACAGTGCCAATAGTCGTGAAATCAAATCTTTAGGTCACACTTAAGTGTACGACTATGTACTCATCACCCGCATGGGACTCATTTGACCCCTGCGGGTGAACGTTATTTTGACGCGGTGTTCTGTCGCTGCACTGGGTGACATGGTTAAGATCATGATTAAACCCCATTCGATTAACCCGACGCTTTAAGGAGAGGGCTCGTCGAGCCCAATAAGATGACATCACCGTTATTGACTTTTCCCGCCCTATATTTTGCCACCATGCTGATGCTGATGGGCACTGGGGCGTTTAACACCTACATCGCCCTGTATTTGAATCAGGCTCAGGTCAGCGCCACTTGGATTGGCGGCATGATTGCGTTTTTCTATGCGGGGATGGTGGTCGGGGCCAAGGTGGGCCACCTACTGATTGCGCGCGTCGGCCACATTCGGACCTACGTGGTGTGTGCCGGTCTGAGCACGATTATTGTGCTGCTGCACTTGTTAATCGAGTCGACCACGGTGTGGATGGTGCTGCGGTTTGTTCTGGGCCTGGTGATGATGAGCCAGTATATGGTGATAGAAAGCTGGTTGAACGAACAGGCTGAAGACAGCCAGCGCGGCATAGTGTTTGCCGGCTATATGATTGCGGTCAGCGTGGGCCAGGTGGTGGGCCAGCTGCTGCTGATTTCCTTCCCCGACCTCAACTACAAGCCGTTGCTGCTGGTGGCCATTTTCTTTTCTGCCAGCCTGGTGCCGGTGGCCATGACCCGACGCGTCCATCCGGCGCAAATGGTGGCGGCCCCCTTGGAAATTAAATACTTTTGGACGCGGATTCCACAGTCCTTGGTGACGGTGTTCATTGCCGGGGTCATGAATGGCGCGTTTTATGGCCTAGGCCCGGTGTATGCCAGCGAAGCTGGGCTGAGTACCGCTCAGGTCAGCGTGTTCATCGCCATGGGCGTGGCGGCCGGTTTTGTGGCGCAATGGCCCATAGGTTGGATTTCCGACCGCATGGACCGCTCGCGTCTGATTCAAACCAATGCCATGATTATGGCCGTCTTGGCGATTCCGCTGTGGGGGTTTTTCCACTGGTCGTATTCGGCGCTGCTGGTGTTTAGCTTTTTGCTGGGGATCTTCTTATTCACCTTCTATCCGCTGGCCGTGGCCTTTGCCAACGACAACGTCGAACAGCCTAAGCGGGTGGCCTTGAGTGGGCTGTTGCTGGCCACCTTCGGCGTGGGCGCCAGCATCGGGCCCGTGTTGACGGGGATGGCGATGAAGTACACGCCGAACGCGTTGTACATCATGTTCTCGCTGATGACGCTATTGTTGATTTGGTGGGTGCGCCCGAGCAAAACCACGGGCGAGCATCTGGTCGATGAGGCACCGACGCAGTTTGTGCCGATGACGGAACACCCCGTGGGGGCGGTGATGATCGACCCGCGCGTGGACACCGAAGAAATTCCAGACGAGGCCATTGTCGACCTTGGGGAGAGCATTGGCGCGCGTGAGGGCGATGCCGATAAGACCATGGCGGCCGACGAGGGTCAGACTGAGGCAGAAGTGGCCGAGGCTGAGGCCGAAGCCACGATTACGGCCTTAGACGACAGGCAAAAATAGTCGCCGCTCATGCCGATAGTCAACCAAAACGCCACTGCATAGCAGTGGCGTTTTGACGTTTAAAGCTCAGTGACACTGGGGCTGCCAGTCTTGTTGCAATACCTGTTCTTGGCCTTGCTGCGTCAGCTGTTTGAGCTGGGCCTGAATGGCCGCCGGGGAGGCATCAGGCTCTGGCACGAGGCGGGTCGCGAAATGGAGGCTGACGATGCCCTCGCAGGTGGGGACGCTAAAGTTACGCTGTACCGAAGACTCATAGGCGCGCTCTTGTTTGAGTGGGCTGTTGGGGTTTAACGGCGGGTACAAGACGTGGAGCATAAAGCCGTTGCTGAGGGGGCGTACGCTGTAGCTGGGCTTAGGGCGTTCCTGTGCCAGTTCCTGTTTTTGCGCCTGCAGCAGATTGGCGGTGGTGGTGCCTTTGACATACCACATGGGGGTGTAGTGTAAGGTGATCATTTGATCCCAGTCGTCCGTCTCTTGGTCTTGCGGCGTGTATTCATACACATGCATAGGCTGTCCGTCCTCGCTGTAGACCAGTTCATAAGTTTGGCCATTCAACAGCAAGGTTTTGGGGGCAATGATTTGTGCCTGCGCCAAGGGTATCAATGCCAATAACAGCGCCAAACGAGTGGATGTGACTAGGGTCATGATCATAGGCCAATGAGTAGGTATCTCTGATGATAACAAAATAATCCCCTAACGGCCTTGAAACCATGGTGTTATTTCAGGTTTGGGGCCATTAGGGGGGGCAACCTCAATGGAATAGGCCTTAGTTTGTCTGCTGGTGATGATGCATTAATGCCACAATCTCGGCCGGACAGCGTACCCAGCCACTGTGCGGGTTGCCGCGCACGTCGGCGGTCAAGGCA
>JAGNPU010000017.1 GCA_017989485.1 Neisseriaceae bacterium | reverse complement strand
CCTCTCCTTTGGCCGCGCCGTCGCGGTCCTCTTCATACACTAGCCACGCCTGGCGCTGGGCCCACATCCGCTCTGCGACAATGAGGCGGCAGCGCCACAGCACCATGCCTAGGGCGTAGGCCCAACAGGCCAGCGTCATGATGAGCAAGGGCCACAACATGCTGGCGGCCATGCGGTTGCCGCCTGAAAACGACAGCGACGCGCCCTGATGTAGGGTTTGCCACCAAATGACGGAATAATGAATAATGGGCAGATTCACCCCGCCCACCACCACCAGAATGGCCCCTGCCACATAGGCTCTTGGCCCCTGCGGCAGGCTATGGCTTAAGGCCAAATAGCCCAGAAATAAAAACAGTAAAAACAGCATGCTGGTTAAGCGCGCATCCCACACCCAAAACGCCCCCCAGGTCGGCTGGCCCCAAATGGCGCCGCTGAGCAGCGACACCAGGCACAGTAAGGCGCCCGTGGGCGCAATCGCCTGGGTCAGCCAGGCCGACAGCTTGGTTTTGAACACCAGATACACCAAAGACCAAAACACCATCATCAGGTATAAAAACATCGCCAGCCAGCTGCTGGGGACGTGCAGGTATAAAATACGGTAGACCGGCCCTTGTACCGCATCGCTCGGTGCCACCACCCAGCCCAAATACAGGCCGACGAGGCACAACAGCAGCGCCAGCACCAATAAGCATGGGCTGACGCGTGCCGCCATGCGGCTAAAGTGTTTGGGGCTGGCGTATTGGGCCAGCCGTTGCCACAGCGTCATTGTTCGCGTCGTGAGGGCCATGATCGTCCTTAAAAAAGTTGTTTGATGGCCAACAGGCACAAATACGGCAGAAAAAATAAGGTGCCCAGCAAGAGCGCCAACAGTAGCCAAATCGCCGGCATGGCGCTGCCGCCGCCCAGCACCAGCAGCACGGCCTGGCAGCCAAAAATCAGCACCGGCACGCACAGCGGCAGCTGCAACAAGGCCAGCAGCGCGCCGCCTTTGTCTAAGCCCAACACCAGCGCGCTGGTGAGCGCGCCCAGGCCGGACAACACCGGCGTGCCCAGCAACAGGCCCAAAAGCAGCGGCACATAAGCCTCAGTGGGCAGCTGATACTGCAAGGCAATCAGCGGCGCCAACACCAATAAGGGCACGCCAAAAGCCAGCCAGTGGGCCAGCATTTTGGCCGCAATCACCAGGCTTTGTGGCGTCGGCAACAGCAGCAGCTGGGCCAAGGTGCCATCGCGCCAATCCGATTCAAACAGTTGGGGTAAAGACAGCAGGTTGGCCAACAGTGCCGTCACCCAAATGACGGCGACACCAATGGCGCTGAGCAGCTGTGGATCAGGGGTCAACGCGAGGGGAAACAGGCTGCTGACCAAGACAAAGAACACCAAGCTGATGCCGATGCCGGCGCGGTTACGCCAGGCCAGGGCCAGGTCGCGGCGCAGCACCCAGTAAAAACAAGACGCCATGCTCATCGCCCTCCCGCCAGCAGCAGTGCCGTTGGCGCTCGCGCCAGAGGTGGATAGGCCTGATGGGTGGTGAACAACGCCATCCCGCCTTGGTCGAGGTGCTGGTTAATCCACGCGACCAAGGCCAGCGCGCCCTCTTGATCAAGGGCGCTAAAGGGCTCGTCCAACAGCCATACGGGGCGCTCAAACAGGCGCAGGCGCAGCAGGGCCGCCCGACGCTGCTGCCCCTTAGAAAACTGGGCCACCGACACCGCCACCAAAGCCGTCAGCGCCATGTCCTGCAAGGCGGCCTCTAGCCTTGACGCATCCAGCGTCTGGCCCAATAAGCGGGCCTGCCAGCGCAGGTTTTCCAACAGCGTCCATTCACCTTTTAAGGCATCAACGTGGCCGCAATAATGCCACAGCGCCCTAACCTCATCGCCCCACGCCGAGGCCGCACGCCCCTGCCAAAACACCGACCCTGATGCAGGGCTGGCCAAGGTGGCCAAGGTATCCAACAGCGTGGTCTTGCCGCTGCCATTGCGGCCCTGAACATGCATGGCCTCACCGGCCGCCAGCGTAAAGCTCAAAGCACGGTTTAATCGCCGACCATTACGGGCCAGCACCACCTCGTTCACCCTCAATGGCACTGGGGTTAACATCGCATCACGATGCTGCCGCAACGCTGGCCAAAAAGGCATGGTCTTGCGCCACAAAGGCCTGCAACAGGGTGGCCAAGGCGGGATACACCTGGCTTTGTAACGGCACGGTTTGGCATTTGGCCACAAAGGCCCCCAGCCAGCTCAGCAAAGCGTCTTCTAAAAAAGCCTGCTGCTGGGCCAGCTGCGCCTTATCAGCACAATGGGCGCCGTCCTGCGCCATATGGCCGAGCACGGCTAAGTAAATGGCCACGTGGTCGGCAGGCTCTTTAAAACCGCCGTCTAAGGCCAGGCCGGCACTGGCCAAAAACGCCTGCATCACCTGCGCCGTCACCCCATACAGCTGCCCTTGAGCCTCGGGATCATAGGCAGACGCATACGGCAAGGCGCTGCTTTTTTCCCCCAGCAAAAACGCATGGGCAAAATCTGAAGCCAACACCAAGTAGGCATCGTCGACGGGCGCCAAAGCGGCCACCGCCGCCTCATAGGCGGCGACCTCAGCGCCCAGGCCGTTTTCAGCCAGAACCGCCAAGAACGGCCGCTGCTCACCCGCGGCAAAGGCACGCCACTGCAGCGCCGTCAGCTCCAGTTGAAACTGCTGGCTAAACCATTGATAAACCTGCGCACGTCCCTGGCACACCTCGGCCAAGTCGGTCTCAAGCCCTCTATTTTGCTCAGTCATTTAAAGGCACCCATTTAATCATTTTGGCGGGCTGCAGCGGATCCACCTCGTTGGGGCCGCCAAAGGCGTTCACCAACGGCGCCGTGCCGTTAAACCGCTCTATTTGAACCAGGCAGGTATTGGCGCTGGTGGCCTGCGCCAGCTTAGAGCTGCCAATGTCTAAGGTCAGGTTATTGGGGTCGCCATAGGTGTCTAAGGCCCCCACTTCCGGTCCGGTTGGCCCATACCAGGCGCCTTCATGGATGCGAATCACCCCGGTGGGGTAATCGCTGGACACGTTGGCCCCGGCCAATAGCTGACCGCGGTCGTTAAACACCCGCACCAAATCGCCGTGCTTGATGCCGCGGCTGGCCGCGTCACTCGGATTCAAAAACACGGGTTCACGCCCCTGAATGGTGTAGGTGTTGCGCAAAACCTCAGACTCACACATTTGCGAGTGCAGGCGCTTGTCTGGGTGGGCAGACTGTAGCCACAGCGGGTATTTTTTAGAATGAGGCCCGCCGTGCGAGCGCTCGGCCTTTTCCATCCACATCGGATGACCCTTACAGTCGTCGTAGCCAAAGCTGGCGATTTTACGGCTGTAGATTTCAATAAAGCCGGAAGGCGTGCCCAGGGCGCTGACCTCTGAGTCTTCGCGAAAATCGGCGTGTCGTACCCACGGCTTGCCCTCGGGAAACAAGACATAGCCTTTGGCCCAAAACTCTGCGAACGGCGGCATCGGCATATTGATGGCGGCATTGGCCTGACGGCATTCTTCATACAGCTGCTCTATCCACTGCATTTCGCCCTTGCCCTGGCTGTACTCTTCGTCACGGCCAAAGCGCTTGCAAAAGTCCTGCCAGATGTCGAAGTCTGAGCGCGAATAGAATAAGGGATCAACCAGCTTGTGCATGGCCACCACCCCCCTATTGCTGTAGGTGCCATAAACGTCGAGGTCGTTGCGCTCATAGGTGGTGCAAGCGGGCAGCACAATGTCGGCAAAGCGACAGGTCGCCGTCCAGTTATAGTCCACGGCCACCACGGTTTCTAGACGCTGGTAGGCCTCTTTCATTTTGTTTTTTTGCGACTGTCGATGCCATTGGTTACAGCCGGAAAAAATCGCCATCTTATACGGCGGCAGCTTCACCTTGCTGCCGTTAAAGTCGATCTCAGAGCCGGGGTGGAGCAAGGCATCAATCACCCTCGCCACCGGCATGGTGGCGCTGTAGCCCTTGTAATCGTGATTGTTGTGCTTGGGCGTTCTGCCCACGTCGACGTTCAGCGGAAAAGCGCCTGGCATCACCGCGCCAGAGCTGCTCACGCCGGACGAACAGTAGTGATGGGAATAGCTAATGCCCCCGCCGGGCAGGCCGATTTGGCCCAACATCGACGCCAGCACCGCCCCCATCCAATACGGCTGCTCGCCATGCTGCTGGCGCTGAATGGCCCAGCCAAAAATAATTTGGGTGCGCTTTTTGGCCATCATGCGGGCCAGCTCTTTAATCCGTGCGGCAGAGACGCCACAAATGGCTTCGGCCCATTCCGGCGTCTTGGCCACCTTGTCTTCGGTCTTGCCCAATAAATATGGCAGGAATTCCTCAAAGCCTACGGTGTAGTCTTTTAAGAATTGTTCATCGTACAGCTTTTCCGTATACAACACGTGCGCCAGGCCCAGCATAAAGGCCACGTCGGTCAAGGGATTTAAATACTGATGCTTTGCCTCAAGATAATTATTGGTTTTATTGCGAATCGGATCAATGCAGATCACCTCAATGTCCCCCTTGGCCACCTTGTCTTTTAAGGTCGCCAAATGGGCATAGGCCTCATGGGTTTCGGTATTCCAGCCCACCTGCAGGTTTTTAACCGGGTCGTTGGCCCAGAACAAAATCAGTTCGCTCTCACCCAGTATGTGTTCCCACGACGTGCCCTGTGAATACACCTCGGTCGAGCCCAATACATAGGGCATGATCACCTGACCGGCACCGGTGGAATAGTCGCCGGCGGTGCCCACGCTGTTGCCGTGCATGCCAATGGCCCGCAACATATGGTTGCCGCAACTGTGCACCTGGCCCACCGAGCGCCAGCCCACGTTGCCCGTGTGTAAAGCCCAAGGGCCGTAATCGGTTTGAATGCGTTCTAGCTCGGCGTACAGCAAGTCTAGGGCTTCGTCCCAGCTGACGCGGACAAAGCGGTTGTCGCCGCGCTGCTTGGTGTCGCTTAAATGGCGTTTTTTATACCAGTCTAACCGCACCATAGGGTAGCGGATGCGAGAAGAGCTATACAGCACCCCAGGGATGCCGTTAATCATTTCCGTGGGGTGCTGGTCGTATTCAAACGGCTTCACATCCACCAGGCGATCACCCACCACGCGGGCCCTAATCGCCCCCCAGTGAGAGCCGGTGACCTTCCACGTGCTGATGTCGTCGGTCATCATCGCCACCGATGGGGCTTGATAAGCCTCTGTTGCGGCCGCGGCGGCTTCAGCGGCAGGCTCTTTGGCGCCACAGGCGCTGAGCAAGCTGGGCAAAACCGTACCGGCGGACAGCGCGGCCATGCCTTTTAAAAAATGACGTCGTGTTGTTTGCATGATTTATCCTTTATCTGCAACAAAACCTTGGGGACAGAAGCGCATTACGACTTCGCGTCTGCACCATTATTTTGGAGGTATTTCAAGACCAGCTTGGCGGTGTCGTCGTCCATGCTGGTAAAGCCCACCATGCCGTTAAAGAGGCCGGGCCAGGTATTGGAATCGAAGTGGTCTTCCTTAGGTTGGCGATGGCATACGCTACAGCTGTTGGTGTAGCTGGCCTTGGCCACCGACCAAATCGGCTCTATGCCTTCCACCAAACCACCCTTTTTCAACCAGGCATTGACGCTGACTTTTTGCCAATTCAGGCCGGTCATGTCATCTTCTTTGCTGTCCAAGACGGTGACCACATCCTCATTGCGCGACACCGATTGATCCAAGGTGGCGTTGACAATGTTTTTGGCAAAGTTGCCATACAGAACGCGGGCGTGGCCTTTGTCTTTACGCCAGAGGTCAAGCGTCACCTGCTGGGCATCGCCCTTGCTTTCGCCGGCGGTCACGCCAGTGGCCATTTCGATGGTGCCGATTTTTTGGGTCAGCTCTGGGTCGGCATAAATGTCCTGCGCCAATACCGAGAAATAGGCTTTGCCTGAGCTCACGCCCTGTGACTTGGCGTCGGCAACCAAGGCATCAAAAGCCGGGTTGTGCATGCTTTTCACCGTCGGCAGCTTATGGGCAATGCCCTGATGGCAGTCGAGACAGCTTTGGTTATTGGCCGCAGCCTGCCGCATGGGCACCTGAGATGTCACCTTCATCTTGTCAAAATCCATGCTTTTATAGTCGTGGCAGGTTTTGCATTCTTTCGACCCATTGGCTTTAAACCGAGCCCATTCGCGCTGGGCCAGCACAATGCGGTGGTTTTCAAATTTTTCTTGGGTGCCTATGTCCCCCACCAGATGCGACCACACCTCGCGGCTGGCCTGCATTTTTCGGGCAATCTTGTCGGTAAAGTCGTGTGGTACGTGGCAGTCGGCACACTGGGCACGAACGCCGGAGCGATTTTGCCAGTGAACGGTTTCCTGCAGCTCGGGGTAAACGGTGTCTTTCATGGTGTGACAACCAATACAAAACGCCTCGGTATTGGTGGCGGCCATGCCGACGTTGAGGCTTTGCCAGGCCAGGATGCCGGCGACAAAACCACCGGTCACCAACACGCCTAGGCCAATTTTCGACGCAGGCCGCAGCATGAGTTGACAAAACCAATGCCAAATTTTTTTGATAAACTGGATCATCATGTGCTCTCTTGTGGGGATTTATTATTATAAGTTTTGGGATATTTAGAAGCAGTTGTTTAGCTAGGTGGCCCAAAAAACATCATTTGCGCAAACCAAACCACAAAACCGTAAGCGCATAGGCTTAACAGCATCACCACGGGCAGGCCGACAAACGCCAACAGCAAGAACTGCCGCCACTGTGATTTTTTAGGAAACTCAGCCCAGGCCACAGGCTTACTCGCGTTATTTTTCATGCTGAAAGGCTCCTAACTAAGCAAAAAGGATTAGTACCGTAAAACGCCCATAGACTAGCTTTTTTGGCCTTGCTCACGCTTGATCAAGGTCAATGCCCAATTTGTTACTGATTCCTATTTCATTAGTCATGATAATTGTCAAAACATGTCTGTTTATATTAAGTAATGTAAACATACTATGTTATTTGCGCAATAGATCAAGCCCTTATCCGGCTGCGTACCGCCCCCCACTCCGGCCCTTAGCTTGACGCAATCATTGATAAAAATAATGATGTGACGACAGGCCATACATGACAAATCATTTAGTTAACTCAAAAGTCATTTATTATTTAATTAATTATTAACTATAATAATCATATATATTTATTAAAATAGAACAAAAACAATACTAAAATTAGTAAAGATAGGAGAATTAAATTAATTAATAAAAATGCCATTACTTTAAATTAAAAATTTAATATAAATCAAAAACAAGGCCGTCAACACCCAACGTCAGTCTTTTTTATCCTAGTTATAATGGTGTAGCCACGCGGAATAAAATGGCCGCAATTGACAAAAAAACGACAATCACCCAGCCCGGCAAACCCAAAAGGCCGTCTGCCTCTTCAGGCAAACGACCTTTCTTGGCCACAACACGCTTTAAAGCTGGCTCATGAGCCTATATCCCAGCCTTATTCGCCTGCCGTTGCAACAGCATGACCATCGCAATGGCCACCACAAAAATCAGGGCATAAAACACAAACAGCTGTGCCGCTTGCCAATGTCGGTCTAGCAACACGCCCGCCACCAGCGGCGACACTATGCCTCCTGCCCGCCCCACCCCAATGGCGGCGCCAACGCCACTGGCCCGATGGCCAACATCGTAAATCGTCGGCGTGATGGCATACAACCCCGCCACAGCGCCATTGGCCAACACCCCCAGCAAAAATCCCACCACCACGGCCAAGCTGAGCTGATCCAACACGTAGGCAAACACCCCCATCAACACGCTGGTCACGAATAAAAAGCCTATGTGCACGGCCTTAATGTTAAAGCGCGTGCCCAAATAGCCGATTAAAATGGCCCCAAACATGGCCCCCACATTCAACCAGATGCCAATCTTAATACCCTGTTCTGCACTCATCCCGGCACTGGCCAACAGCTTAGGCGTCCAACTGACGATGAAGTAAAATCCAAACATCACGCAAAAAAATGCCCCCCAAATCGCCAGCGTAGACACCTTTAACGTAGGGGCAAACAAACTGCGAATGCCGCTGACGCGAGTGGCTTGTATGCCGTCGGTG
The DNA here is from genome assembly GCA_017989485.1 of Neisseriaceae bacterium. GTDB lineage: Bacteria > Pseudomonadota > Gammaproteobacteria > Burkholderiales > Neisseriaceae > JAGNPU01. Next base: position 5,051 of record JAGNPU010000017.1, on the reverse strand, counting down.
TTAGGCAAAGCCGCCAGCTGCGGCAAGCCCACCCGCGCATGGATTCGATTGGCCTTGAGCAAAGCCCCCCGGGGCTGCTTGACCAATAAAAAAGACAGGGATTCAGGCAACCACACATAGGCCACCGCCACAAACGCACAGGTCACCAAGCCGCCACTAAAAAACACCGAGCGCCACCCTAGCTGGCTGATTAAATAAATCGCCAACACCCCACCCAAGGAGGCACCAATGGCATAGCCGGTCGACTGTAAGCTCACGGCCAGGCTGCGCCACTTAGCGGATGCATACTCGCTGGTCAAAACGTTGCTGCTGACCAAAATCCCACCGATGCCTAGGCCCGTAATAAAGCGCAAAATGCCCAATTGCCACACCGAAGCCGCCGCCGCACTGAACAGCATGCTGACGCCAGAAACGGCCAAACAGATTAACACAATCGGCTTGCGGCCCATTTTATCGGCCCAAGGCGCAATAAACAGTGAGCCGCCCGCCATCCCGACTAGGCCCGCACTGAATAAAAACCCTATTTGTGCCCCACTAAGCCCCCATTCCTGCGAAATGGCACTGGCCGTAAAGGCCATCACCAGCACATCAAATCCGTCTATGATGTTGAGAAAAACACACATCCCCACCGTAAACCACTGATACACCGTCATCTTCTGCTGCTCTAACGGCGCACTTAATTTCTTCTCCACAAACTTCTCCTCTATAGGCATGCGTCTGGCCTTGAATAAATCTTTATTGTTATCGTGCTGCCGCACTTTGGATTCAAAAATAGAAATAAAAGCGCTGTCGCCATTATTTCAAATAGAAAGATATGGAAATAATCACATAAAATCAACAAAATAAAGCGCAAATCAGATATAACAAAAATAGCAGTTAAAAACATGATCAAATATTGGATCCAATATTGACACCCTCAACCATTTAATCTAGATTTAATTTAACCAAAAACAAAACAAACACGCGCTTTAGAGGAGCCCAATATGACCCAATCCACCTTTATCCGTCACGCCTGGTATGTCGCCGCCAGCAGCGATGAAGTCAAAGACCAACCCTTAGGCCGTACCATTTGTCACGAAAAAATCGTGCTGTTCCGCAGCCATGGCACCATTGCCGCCGTTGAAGACTTTTGCCCCCACCGCGGCGCCCCTTTGTCGCTGGGCTTTGTTCAAGATGGCCGCCTGGTGTGTGGCTATCACGGCTTGGAAATGGGCTGCGATGGCAAACCACAGGCCATGCCCTTACAAAGGGTACAAGGTTTTCCCTGCATTAAGTCTTATGCCGTTGTGGAACGTTATGGGTTTATCTGGTTTTGGGCCGGCGACAAAGAACAGGCCGACGAGGCCCTTTTGCCCACGTTTGAATGGGCTGAAAACGAAGAATGGGCGTATGGTGGCGGGCTGTATCACATCAACGCCGACTATCGCCTCATGATCGACAACCTGATGGACTTAACCCATGAAACCTATGTTCACGCGGCCAGCATAGGCCAAAAAGAAATCGACGAAACCCCTTCTAAAACGACGGTTCAAGGCGATGTGGTGATGCTAGAGCGGCACATGGAACAAATCTATGCCCCCCCGTTTTGGCAGGACAATTTAAAACACAACGGCCTGCCCCACGACCAATTAGTCGATCGCTGGCAGCGCTGCCTGTTTCAATTGCCCAGCAGCGTCCACATTGAAGTAGGCGTGGCCCTCGCCGGCCACGGTGGCTACAACGCCCCTGCCGACAAAAAGGCTGCCTGTATTGTGGTCGACTTCATCACGCCTGAAACCGAAACGTCGCACTGGTACTTCTGGGGTATGGCCAGGCACTTTAAACCCAACGATGACGCCCTCACCGAAGCCATACGTCAGGGCCAGGGCAAAATATTTTCTGAAGATTTAGACATGTTGGAGCAACAACAGGCCAACCTCAGCCGAATGCCTGAACGCAGGCTGCTGATGCTCAACATCGATTCGGGCGGCGTCCAATCGCGCAAAATCATCGAGCGTAAAATTCAGCAAGAACAGCAGGAAGCCTAAGATGAAGGTTGACATCACCCATATTGAGCACAACTGCGCCAACATCAAACTGTTTGAACTACGCCGCCGACACAACGCCCCCCTGCCGCCCTTTGCGGCAGGGGCCCACATTGACGTCACCATGAGCAACGGCCTGACACGCCAATACTCTCTGTGCAACAGCCCAGCAGAAAACCATCGCTACGTCATCGGGGTACTCAACGACCGTCAATCGCGCGGGGGCTCTCGCCACATGCACGAAGCCCTGAGCGTGGGCACAGAGCTAGAAATCAGCGAACCCAGACAGCTGTTCGCCCCCCACAGCGATCCGCATGAAGCCATCTTGTTTGCCGGCGGCATAGGCATCACCCCACTCATGGCCATGTGCGAGTATTTCTTGAGCCAAAACATGCCTTTTAAACTGTATTATTTTGCCAAAAGTCCGGAACAGCTGGCATTCCAGACACGGCTCAATCAGGCAGACTTTGCCGGCAAGGTCACCTACGTCCACGGCAGGCCCAAAGATGAACAGGTTTTTGATGCCTATCTCGGCCTCCCGAACCCGAACAAGCACCTCTACATCTGTGGTCCAGAAGGCTTTATGAGCGCGATCCGCCAACATGCTTCGGCACGAGGCTGGCCAGAAACCCACTGCCATCAAGAGCGATTTCAAGCAGCGTCGTCTGACTCGGTGGCCAACACGGGTTTTGAGGTGGAAATTGCCAGCAGCGGAGACGTCATCGCGATCCCCGCCGACGTGAGCATTACCCAAGTGCTAGAAGCGCACGGTTATTTTATTCCTGTGTCTTGCGAACAGGGCATATGCGGCACCTGCCTGACCCAAGTCATGGCCGGCACGCCCGAACACAGAGACCACTTTTTGACGGATGAAGAAAGAGCGGCCAACACGGTGTTCACGCCTTGCTGTTCGCGTGCGCGCAGTGCCCGGCTGGTGCTCGATTTATAAGGGAATAATAGGCATAAGCCATGCGGGTGGCCGCATGGCTTATGAAGATTCTTGAATGACTTTCAAACGCTCATCATTGTTGGCAAACTGCCGCAGTAGGTCATTAAACAAAAGCGGCGCCTGCGCATGCTCTTTCATTAAGGCTTCCACTCTTGCCGACTGTCCGGCCTGCAAGGCCTGTAAAATAGCCCTATGCTGCAAATGGGCATAGTGTAAGCGGGTGCGCTCCTGCGCCAACACCGAACTGTCCACCACCAATGAGTGCACGGAAGCAAAGGGCAGGCTGTTCAGCTTGGTCAACGCAATCTCAATGGCCACATTGCCGCTGGCCTCAATAATGGTTTGGTGAAACAAAACATTATGCTTATGATACGCCGCCACCGTGTCTAGGGTGAACTCAGCCTCAGCAAACAAGGCATCACCCTCATGCACGCACTGCTGCAAAATAGCCAAGGCCTCATCGGTCAGGCCTTTTTCTGTGGCCTGACGCCCCGCCAAGCCTTCTAGCACACCGCGCACCTCAATGGCGCCCAGAATTTCTTGCTGACCAATTTTGCGAACCGCAAACCCCCGCCTGGGCAGCTTTTCCAACAGCCCTTCTTGCTCTAATACGCGCAGTGCCAGGCGTATCGGCAGGCGCGACACGCCTAATCGTGCTGCCGTGGGGATCTCAATAATCCGCTCTCCCGGCTGAAACTCACCGGAGGCAATCATTTCACGCAGGCGGACCAACACTTGATGACCATGATCCATAAGGTTATTCTCAAGGTATGAACAAGCTTCAAAGTGTAGCATTGATTTTGGTTCATCGGGCCCCTGCCATCGAGTACTGCCCACAAATGTGTTTGGCGCTCCTGTCACATCTAATGTCGCCTAGAGATCATAGACGCCCACCTAAGTCTTCCATAATAAAACAGCATAAAACGATTCACCTGCCCATCACAACCCGCTCGCCAATGGCATTCTTTAGGAAGGCTAATATGCCCACAACCGACCAACATCACATTGACCTGTCCGCCTGGCCCAGCACGGCCGCCACACGGCTTCGGCAACTGATAGGCCAACATGCACACAGCGGCCAGTACGCCGTCTTTGACGCTGACCAAACCCTGTATGGCCACGATTTAACCGAATCGCTATTGGCCTATTTGGAACACCAGCACATTTTGACCCGAGCCAATTTGGCGCCAGAATTACAGCTTATGCCCTTCCAGGACCATGACGACGACGGGCCAGAAAGCCTATACGCTTATTACATGCGCCTATGCGCCCTCGACGACAACATAGGCTACCCCTGGATTGCCCAATGCTTTGCTGGCCTCAGCCTACAGCAGCTCAAAGCGGCCATAGACGAACTCATGGCCTATGAACATCCCATCCCCATTGCCTATGTCCGCGACGGCCAGCGCCATGACGCCGATGCCCAACGCCCGACGCGGGTGCGCGGCATGCAACAGCTAGTTCATGCCCTGCAATCCCATGGCATAGCTGTCTACATCGTCAGTGCCGGCCACGAAGAGGCCATACGCATGATTTTGGCCGATGCCCAATACGGCTACCACGTCCCACCGGAACAGGTGATTGGCGTGACGACCTTATTGCGCCACCCACAAAGCGGCCACCTTACCACGGCCCGCCAGCAAATCAGCGCGGGCACCTACGATGCTGCGGCCTTATTGCCCTATGTGCTGACCACGGCCCTATGGGCCCCTTTAACCTGGTACGAAGGCAAAACCGCCGCCATCAAAACCTATATTGATGCGGTTCAACCGCCGATACTGGTGGCCGGCGACACGCCGAACAGCGATGGCCCCATGCTGTTTGAAGCCGCCGCTGAGGCCCTTGGCGGCATCCGCCTGTTTATTGAACGCAGCTCGGACGCCGTCACTCAATTAAACCATTTACAGGCCTTAAGGGCCGGCACTCAGGAGGCTCTAGGGTTACCCGTCAGCGCCGACCTAGGCTGGCTCATCGTGACCCACGCCGACCTGGCTTAGCACCGCCGCGCCAGGCCTGGCCAAACCCAGACAACATCCGCATCAACCTAAACGCTGTCATCAGACCCTGCTGGCCTAGCC
>JAGNPU010000239.1 GCA_017989485.1 Neisseriaceae bacterium | reverse complement strand
GGCGACATGCTGTTCTTGCCGCCCGGCTCGGGCGACCCTACCCGCATCCACGGCGCCTTTGTGTCCGATGAAGAAGTCCATCAAGTCGTCGACTACTTGAAGCGTCAAGGCCCGGTAGAATACGTGGAAGGCCTGCTCACCGGTGAAGCCAGCAACAGCAGCGACGCGGGTGGCGACGGCAGCGGCCAAGGGGCAGACGAATTGTTTGACCAGGCGGTTGAATTCATCCTCAGCAGTCGTAAAACCTCTATTTCCTCATTACAGCGCCATTTACGGATTGGCTACAATCGAGCCGCCAATTTAATGGAAGACTTAGAACGCGGTGGCATAGTGTCGGCCCCAGAAGTGGGCGGCAGCCGCCAAATTTTGGCTCGATCTTCAGAAGAATAAAGACATTCATGACTTTTTTAGCAGAACCTAACCACAGCCACAACCAGCACCAGCCTAAACTCGGCGTGCTGCTGTTGAACCTCGGCACCCCAGATGCGCCGGAAACCAAACCCCTGCGCCGTTATTTAAATCAGTTTTTGTCTGACAAACGCGTGGTCGAGCTGCCCAGCTGGCTATGGCAGCCTATTTTAAAAGGGCTGATTCTGACCCTCAGGCCCAAGCAAAGCGCGCAAAAATACCGCCGCATTTGGTTTGAGGCGGGTTCGCCGTTGGCCTATTACACCCAACAGCAGGCGGCCATTTTGGCCGAACAGCTCAGCGCCCACAACGACCGCATCGTGGTCGACTACGCCATGCGCTACGGCAATCCGTCGGTGCAAAGCGTCTTGACCAAAATGAAGCAGCAGGGCGTGACCCGCCTGTTCGTGCTGCCACTGTATCCCCAGTATGCGGGCTCCAGCAGCGGCACGGCCCTAGACGAAGTGTTTCGCACCCTGATGCAGCAGCGCAATATGATGGACGTGCGCACGCTGTCGCGCTTTCACGACCATCCCGCCTACATCCAAAGCTTGGCCAACCACATTCAAAGCCACTGGGCCCAACACGGTCGCGGCGACCGGCTGTTGATGAGCTTCCACGGCGTGCCCGAAAAAACCCTCCATCAGGGCGACCCCTATTTTTGTGAATGCCATAAAACCGCCCGCCTCTTGGCCGAGGCCTTAAACCTCAAGCCACACGACTATGTGGTGTGTTTCCAAAGCCGCTTTGGCAAAGCCAAGTGGGTAGGGCCGTCCACCCAAGACTTATTCGTGTCTCTGCCCAAGCAGCACGGCGTCAAAAACATTGACGTGGTGTGCCCTGGCTTTGTCTCAGACTGTTTGGAAACCCTAGAAGAAATCAACGACGAAGGCCGCGAACTGTTCATCGACGCCGGCGGCAAGGCGTTTCAATACATTCCCTGCTTGAACACCGAACCAGAATGGATGGACGCCTTAGTCACGCTGGTACAAGAGCACACCCACGACTGGGTGCCCGCCCATGAAAGCGGTGACAAACAGGACGAGCGCCTGGCCCGCATGCAGGCGGTTAAAAAACAACTCGGCTAACCCTCAGCCAACACCTTCTTCAGCCCCTGATACGCCACGGTCAAGCCCAATAAGGCTTAGCCGTGGGCACGCTGACGCAAATAGGGCCGGGCCTGTAAAATAATGACCTGGCCGTCTTTAAGCGCCCATTCAATGTCTTGGGCTTGCCCTTTAAATAAGGCCTGAATCTGTGCCCCTGCCGCCGCCAGCTGCTTAATCGTGGCCTCGGCCAATACCGCGGGCGGCCCCGCCAGAACGACTTCAATCACGCCCCCATTTTGATCTAGCTGCAAGGCCACATCATCGGCCGAATGGCTCAATATCTGAGTGGTTTGGGTGCGGTGGGTATACAACACCTGCTCGGCGATCTTCCGCCCCGCCACCACCCGAATCCCAATGCCTTTTTTGGCCGCCAGATAGCTGACCCCCTGACGGGTTTCATCATAAGGGTCTAGGGTCACCAGCACGCCAGAAGCGTCCGCATTAATCGCCTTTTGAACAAAGACGCTCATCTTGACGCTGTCAGGTGGGAAACCAGCCACGCGCCGGGCCTCATAGGCCTCAAAATCAAACGCCGACGCCCAAACCGTTTTCACCGCCAGCGCCAAATCCTTGGCCGTGGTGACGTTGGGCACGGTGTGGTACAGGCCCGCGCCGCTAAAATGGGGCAGATCTTCAGAGTTAGACGAGCTGCGCACAAACACCCCTTGCCCCTGCAACTGCTGCTGCCATTGTGCCGTCCAGGCCGCCACCCACTCAGGCTTGACCGGCAAGGACAGCATCCGCGCCCGCAAGGCCGCCAGGCCTGCCCGCCGAGCGTCGACGTCTTGCGCCCACTGCGCCGCCAACGCCTGTAGATAAGCCTTGGTCAGCCCATGCCCATCCATAAACTGCTGAAACTGGCCAAAGGGCACACAGAAACCATCAGGCACCCGCAGCTGCGGCGCGCCATGCTGGATGGCGCCCAGATTTGCCGCCTTACTGCCACAATAGTCTTTGTCCTGCACTCGCAGCTGCGCCAGTGGCCGCAAGGCCACGTCGGTCAGATTGGGCTGCGGCAGGCTGGCCACCTGTGCCCGTGGTCGCGTGCCCAGCTCTTGGCTGGGCTGAACCGTATAGTTGTTGGCGGTGACCGTGAACAGCACGTTTTGGCCCTGCATCGACGCCAAGATCTGGCTGGCGTCTTTCAAATACACATTGGGCACGCCCCAGCCTTTGGTCAACAGATTGACGTGCGACAAAATCGTCGAGGGCCGCTCGTTAATCACCGCCGCCACCGGCGGCAGGCTTAAGGGCACGTCTTTTAAAATAATGATGTCGTGCTCGCCCACCGTGGCCAGATCGGCTTCTGACGCCACGATTTTGAGTCGCCCCACGGCCACGCCCGGGTTTAAGGTCATGAAGTGTTGTTCTTTGATCAAGGCTTCCTGGGTCACATAAGACAGCCCTACCGACTCGCCTACTTGCTGATGCCATGAGGCATTGGTCTTAAACCGTACCGGCGCAAAAAAGGTGTCTTTAACCGCCTGATCCGTCAGGCGCAACAATGCCGGCGTCAGCCTGTCGCCCTCCCAAAACTCATAGGTATATCCTTGCAAGGTCGCCTGCCAGCTCAGGGTGCCAAACACAAAGCGGCGGTCGCCCTGGTAGTAATAGCTTTTCAAGGCCTCGGCAGACGGTTTTTGGCCCAATAGCGTGGCCACAAACCGCTCATGCAGCTGATGCTTGGGCGTGTTGACGTAGTAAATTTGATTGTGCCGTTCGCGATCAATCACAAACAAAACGTGGGGAATTTCAAACGGCGTGCCGCGCTCATATACCCGTGCCAGACGCTCAAAGCCTGCCTGCTCTCGCAGTGCAGGGGCGCTGTCCTGATCGGTTTTCGGCAGGGTTTCCTGAGCCGCCAGCGGCGCAGAGATGGCTAGGCGTTTTTGGTTGCCATAATAAGATGGCTTTTGCCCCGTTTGGGCGTGGCTCACGCTTAAGCCAAGGCAGACGCTGGCACAGAGCCACGCCGCGGAAATCATTTTGAACATAGAAGAGGCTTTAATCAAGAATAAAGGGGGACCAGAACCAAGCGTTTGGTGACACCCCGCTGGTTTCAAATAGCCTGGTCCGATTGCGTATTTTAAATCATGGTCTGCGTCTGGCTCTGCTGGCGGCGCGTGGGTCGCGACCCACGGGGGTTCGCCTTGGTGGTGGGGCCGTGGGTCCGCTGCGCTTGGCCCACGCTACCGCATGTTGGCCGTCACTAAACCATGCCTTATTGACGACCAACCCACGGCCCACTAGACCCTAGGCAAAATCAATTCGGCGCACAGGCGCTCACGCAAAGCCAGCCGCTGGGGATGCTGGGTTTGCCACAAAAAAGCGCACAACGTCGACACCAGCGTATTGCCTTCTTGGGGAATAAAGGCCCACCCCTTCACCGCCCGTTCGCTGAACAAGAGGTTATTGGTCACCACAATCATCTGCGCG
>JAGNPU010000238.1 GCA_017989485.1 Neisseriaceae bacterium | reverse complement strand
CACGCCGTGAATCACGGCGGTATTGCCTTCGGTGCTGATGTTGGCGCCCATGCGGTTCAGCTCAGGCACGTGCATGAAGCGGTTTTCAAAAATCGTTTCGGTCACCACGCCAGTGCCTTCGGCAATCGCGTTCATGGCCACAAACTGAGCCTGCATGTCGGTTGGGAAGGCAGGATGGGGCAAGGTACGCAGATTCACCGCTTTCGGGCGCTGCTGCATATCGATGCTGATCCAATCGTCGCCGGTCTCAATGATGGCACCGGCCTCAACCAGCTTGTCCAACACCACTTCCATGGTTTTCGGGGCGGCTTTACGCAACACCACTTTGCCGCCGGTCATGGCCACGGCACACAGGAAGGTGCCCGCTTCAATACGGTCCGGCACCACGCTGTGTTCGGCGCCGTGCAAGGACTCTACGCCCTCAATCGTCAAGGTCGGCGTGCCGATGCCGGTGATTTTGGCGCCCATTTTGTTCAGGCATTCGGCCAAATCAGACACTTCGGGCTCCATCGCCGAATTTTCCAATACGGTGGTGCCTTCGGCCAAGGTGGCCGCCATCAATAGATTTTCGGTCCCGGTCACGGTCACCACGTCCATCACAATGCGCGCGCCCTTAAGGCGTTTGGCCTTGGCGTGCACGTAGCCGTGTTCGATTTTGACGTCGGCGCCCATGGCAATCAGGCCCTTAATGTGTTGGTCCACGGGGCGTGAGCCAATGGCACAGCCGCCGGGCAAGCTGACCTGTACTTCACCAAAGTGGGCCAAGGTTGGGCCCAACACCAAAATCGAGGCACGCATGGTTTTCACCAGATCGTAAGGCGCCACCAGATTGTTCAGGCTACCGCAGGTCAACTCAAAGGTTTCCACATTGTCGGTCAACACTTTCGCCCCCATGCCTTGCAGCAATTTCTGGGTGGTGATGACGTCACGCAACATCGGTACATTGGTCAGCTTAAGGGTGTCTTTCGTCAGTAACGAGGCGCACAAGATCGGTAAAGCCGCGTTTTTCGCGCCTGAAATGGTGATTTCACCGTTCAATGGGCCATTACCCACAATTTTTAATTTATCCACTTAAAATCCTTATAAGAAAAACACAAGCATGATCTTCTTTATGAACCCATGATCCACTTTTGGTTCAGACAAGTTGTTCCGGCTTACTTTTGCGCCCATTCACTAGGGGTAGAGGCGCTGGCAATCGATAAAGCATGTAATTCATTGCTGGCAATCTTGTCTGCAAGACCATCCTTGATCAAACGGTGGCGGGCCAAGCGGCCTAGGCCCTCAAACTGGGTGCTCACAATATGGGCAAAAAAGTGGTGGCCATCGCCCTCAACCTCAATGTGCTCACACACCAGCACATGCTCAATCATTGCTTTTACTTCATTGGGGGTCAACATATTAACTCCTTAATTTATAACCTGATTTCAACATTAGGGTAATCGCCACGCTGAGCACCAGCCAGAACGAACCGGCCACGGCCAAAGACAGCCAAGGTGACACATCGCTATACCCAAAAAAGCCATATCTAAAGCCATCAATCATGTAAAACACCGGATTGAAATGGCTGACGCTGCGCCAAAACGGTGGCAGCGATTGAATGGAGTAAAACACCCCTGACAAAAACGTCAAAGGCATGATTAAAAAGTTTTGAAACATCGCCAGCTGGTCAAATTTCTCGGCCACAATGCCGGCCAACAGGCCAAACGAGCCGAGCACGGCGCAGCCCAAGAAGGCAAACACCAGCGCCCATAACGGCGCCACCGGCCAGGTCAACCCAAACCAGGCGGTGACGATTAACACGCCCAGACCCACCACCAAACCGCGCACAATGGCCGCGCCCACGTAGGCGGCAAAAAAGGCCGTCGACGAAATTGGCGGCAGCAAAATAAACACCAGATTGCCGGTGATGCGCGACTGTATCAAACTACTGGACGCATTGGCAAAGGCATTTTGCGTCATCGACATCATGGCTAGGCCAGGAATCAAAAACGCCGCATAGGTGACGCCAGGAAACACCTCTGGCTGGTTGCGCATCACGTGTGAAAAAATCAGCTGATACAGCAAGGCGCTTAATATCGGTGCCGACAGGGTTTGAAAACCCACCTTCCAAAAACGCAGAACCTCTTTTTTGAATAGGGTATAAAAACCGGTCATGATCATAGCGGCTCCTTCTTAAGCGCTTGAGCCTTAGGCTCTTCCACCAGACGCAAGAACACGTCTTCTAAATCCGTTTCGTAATTGTCCATGTCGACCACGTTGATGTTGGCCTGACGCAACTCGGCCAAAACGGCCTCTAGGCCAGACCAAGCGGGCAGCTCCAAAATAAAGCCGTCTTGGTCCTCAGCCACGCACAGCGCCTCTACCGCTTCGGGCAGGCGCGCCTGGTCAATTTTCAACCAAACCCGCTTGGCCGCGCCGACATCGCCGCGCAATAGGCGTTCTTTGTCGTCCAGCGCCACCAGCTGACCCCGCTTGAGCATGGCAATTCGATTACACAAGGCTTCGGCTTCTTCTAAATAATGGGTGGTCAACACGATGCTGTGGCCAGCCTCGTTCAGCTCGCTCACAAACTGCCACAGGTTTTGGCGCAGCTCTACGTCGACCCCGGCCGTGGGCTCGTCCAAGACGATGACCGGCGGCTTGTGTACCAAGGCCTGAGCCACCATCACGCGACGCTTCATGCCGCCCGAAAGCATACGGGTATTGGTATTGGCCTTGTCGGCCAGGCCCAATTTAAACAAAATCTCGTCTATCCAAGCATCGTTTTTTTTGATGCCAAAATAGCCCGACTGGAACGTCAACGCTTCGCGCACCGTGAAGAACGGATCAAACACCAGCTCTTGCGGCACCACGCCTAAATTCATGCGCGCCTGATACGCGTCTTTGACCACGTCGTGGCCCATCACCTCAATACTGCCCGACGTCAGTCGGCCCAGCCCGGCCATGGCCGAGATCAGGGTGGTTTTGCCGGCGCCGTTCGGCCCCAGCAAGGCAAAAAATTCGCCCTGTTGCACATCAAAACTCACCTCTTGCAAGGCTGTGAAGCCATTCGCATACGTTTTGTGTGCGTTTTTTATGGAAATAGCAGGAAGAGACATAACCATCACATCTTGAAAAGGAAACCCCAGATTATACGCTAAACCCATCTTTACGTTTGCCTATTTGTGCGTTTTGCCTCGGATTCACCCCCCAACGCCATGCCCCTCGGCCCCCTATGCCGTCAACATGGCTGTTTTATGCCGAACCTGCCCTAGCCTGTTTTATATAAACAGATAAATCAAGGGCTTAGCGCCAATAAAAACCCCGCCGGCGCCAACGCCTTGTTTCTTACACACAAGCGTGCTTAAATAAAAAAGACGAAGCAGGGGTGCAAAACATTGTGCAAGCAATGTGGCGCTGAGAGAGTCCCTTTTAACTCGATCCAGATAATACTGGCGTGAGTAGATTTCAGAACTGTAAAGCACATGGCCGTTCGGCCGTGTATCCGTGAGCGCAAGGCAACCCGCCTAAGCGCTTGTGCGTATGCGCTTTATGCCTCCTGTTTGGTCCTCGATAAAACGATGAACCCTACTGGAGCACAGCATGAGCCAAGCCAACAAAAATGCGCAATCCTTTGACGCATTAAGCCAAGACATCAACAGCCAATTTGCCTACCCGGCCTCGACCCGCATTTATTTGCCCGGCAGCCGCCCGGACATTCAGGTACCCGTGCGCGAAATCGCCCAAACCGATACCCAAACCGACAAAGGCACGCTGTCGAACCCACCCATACGCGTCTACGACACCTCAGGCCCCTACAGCGACCCCAACACCCCTTGCGACCTCAAAAAAGGCATTAGCCCACTGCGCGAGACATGGATTGCCGAGCGCGGGGACACCGAGCGCCTGGCGGGCCTGTCCTCTGAATATGGCCTGGCCCGCGCCCACGATGCGGCCACCGCCGACCTGCGTTTTAAC
>JAGNPU010000237.1 GCA_017989485.1 Neisseriaceae bacterium | reverse complement strand
TAAAGCCAGCGATGCAGACGACCCTTTATTTTTGGCCCGCAGCCAAGAAACCACGTCGTTGTATCGTCTCGGCTTGAACACTTAACCCCCACCACGGTGGGCCGCCTGCTCTGGGCGGCCCACGACTCATCACGCACATTTGGTTGATTCCACCCCAAATAAGCTGCTGGCAAACAAATAAACCCAATAACCCACTCATAATCAAGCTTTATGGCAAACTTCATGGCCAAGCCATGCCACGCTATTGCGCCTAAAATCATGAAGCGATAACATAACGTCTTCACGCCCAACCGGCTGATTACGTTAAAGAACGCCCCCACACCAAGGGGAGGCGTCATTAAAGACTTATTTCCAAAAGAAATATCGGGAGACTCATTTGAACGACAAACACACAGCTTCGCCGCGATCAGCAGCCCAAATCGATGCCATAGACCGTAATTTCTTAGGACACCCTAAGCCATTACGGTCTTTATTTTTTACCGAGATGTGGGAGCGTTTTTCCTATTATGGCATTCGCCCATTACTCATTTTATTCATGGCCGCCACCTTATACGATGGCGGCCTCGGGTTCTCTAAAGAAGTCTCCTCACAAATCGTCGGGATTTTTGGCGGCGCCTTATATTTGGCTGCCGTGCCTGGTGGTTGGCTCGCCGATAACTGGCTAGGCCAAAAAAAAGCGGTTTGGTATGGTTCAGTCATCATCGCGCTAGGCCACCTGGCCATCGCCCTGTCCTACTTTTTTAATGCGGCGGCCTTTTTCATCGGCCTGGCCCTCATCGTCGTTGGCTCAGGCCTCTTCAAAACCTGTATTTCGGTACTGGTCGGCGCCTTATACCAAGATGGCGATGGCCGACGCGATGGGGGGTTTTCTATTTTTTACATGGGCATCAACATCGGCTCCCTCCTTGCCCCATTCATCACCGGCATCCTCACCAAGGAATATGGCTGGCACTTGGGTTTTGGCATCGGCGGCATCGGCATGTTGTTTGCCCTGTTGGTGTTCCGCTTCAGCGCCATTGGCCGCCTGCGTGAATTTGCCGATGCCAAAAACATCACGGCCGATTGGGAAGCACCGGTCAAACAACGAAAAAACGTCGGTCGTTGGGTCTTGGGGCTTTGTGCTTTGGCCGTCATCGTCGTGATTTTGATGGCCCAAGGCATGATTGTGCTGAACCCCAGCGCCATCGCCACCGCCATGACTTATGTGATTTGTGGCTTTGTGGGCATGTATTTTATTTATCTGTTCGCCTTTTGTGGCTTAAACAGGTTAGAGCGCGCCAAACTCATCGTGTGTCTGATTCTACTGTGTGCGGCGGCGCTCTTTTGGTCTGCATTTGAACAGCAGCCAACCTCGTTCAACCTGTTTGCCTTAGACTATACCGATCGCCATATTTTGGGCTGGGAAATACCCACAGTGTGGTTCCAATCAGCAAACCCTTTGTTTATTTTATTGTTTGCCCCTTTCTTTGGCTTCTTATGGCCTTATCTGGCCAAACGCAAAATTGAGCCCAGCAGTTTGGCTAAATTTGCCCTCGGTTTATTATTGGCCAGCGCTGGCTTTGCCATCATGATTTTTGCCGCCCAATCCGTACTCAGTGGCAGCAGCCAAATGGTGTCGCCATTATGGCTGATTGCCAGCTATTTATTACTGACCCTAGGTGAACTCTGCCTGAGTCCTGTGGGCCTAAGCACCATGACCAAGCTGGCCCCAACCATGATGCGAGGCCAAATCATGGGCCTGTGGTATACCGCCTCGGCATTGGGCAATCTGGTCGCTGGGTTAATCGGTGGCCACGTCTCAGCCGAACGACTAGACAACCTGCCTAGCCTTTTTGCGCAATGCGCCTTAGCCTTATTCATTGGGGCCATCGTCTTAATCATCTTGATCAAACCGGTCAAAGCCATGTTGGCCACCCAAGCCAAATACAGCGCTTAATTATTGGAGTTTTCTCATGCAAGCCAGTACCGCCACAACCATTCACCAGCGCCTAGAGGCGCTTCGCGCCGCCATGGCCACCCACCAGTTAGACGCTTGGATTGCGCCGTCTGCCGACCCACATCTGTCTGAATACCTACCTGCCTATTGGCAAAGCCGCCAATGGCTATCGGGCTTTAATGGCTCGGTTGGCACACTGGTGGTCACCGCCACCGACGCCGGCCTGTGGGTCGATAGCCGCTACTGGGCCCAAGCCGAAGAACAGCTTGCGGGCACCGGCATACGCTTACAGAAATTAGGGGCAGCCCAACAACTTGATCACGTTGCTTGGCTGGCCCATACCCTCACAGAAGGCGCTCACGTCGGCGTAGATGGCCATGTTTTGTCATTGGCAGAAGCCCAACGCTTACAACAGGCTTTTGCTGACAAAAACCTACAACTACAGCCTGAGCACGATTTACTAAGTGAAATATGGGCTGATCGTTCAGCACTGCCCATCGCGCCGATTTATCCCCATCATCCTCAATTTGTCTCGATGACAAGCCACGCCAAGCTGGCGTGGCTACGCCAGCAATTGGTGAGCGCCCATGCCAGTGGCCACTTGATTTCTGCCTTAGATGACATCGCTTGGCTAACCAATCTACGCGGCAGTGATGTGACCTTTAACCCTGTTTTCTTGGCCCATTTCTGGCTAGACGCCGACGAAGCCCTCTTATTTATCGACCCGAGTAAACTCACCGCCCAAGCCGCACAAACCTTGCGCGAGGCAGGCATCAGTGTGCGTGGCTACACCGAGGTTGCGGCTCATTTAAGTCAGCAACCTGAGACGGCCGCCGTGTTAATCGACCCCAGCAAAATGGCACTCAATACCTTAAGCAGCCTGCCTTTGGGCACCACGATAATCGAAGCCATTAACCCCAGCACCTTTGCCAAATCCCAAAAAAGTGGGGCCGACATTGACCACATCCGCCAGGCCATGACCGAAGATGGGCTGGCCTTATGTTCCTTTTTTGCCTGGCTGGAGCAGGCCCTCAGCACGGGCCAAAGCGTCACCGAATGCGACATTGACAAGGCTTTGCTCCAGGCCCGTTCTGCACGCCCACTGTTTGTGTCCCCCAGCTTTGCCACCATCGCTGGCTTTAACGCCCACGGTGCCTTACCCCACTATCGGGCGACCCCCGAAAGCGATGTGACCATTGCCGGCGATGGTCTGTTGTTGATTGATTCTGGTGGTCAATATCAAAACGGCACCACGGACATCACCCGCATGGTGCCCATCGGCCAGCCATCCGCCGAGCAAATACATGATTGCACCTTGGTGCTCAAAGCCCACATTGCGTTGGCGCAGGCCGCTTTTCCCGAGGGCATCTTGTCGCCCTTATTAGACGCGATTGCCCGAGCACCCTTATGGGCGGCGCAACGTGATTATGGCCACGGCACTGGTCATGGCGTCGGCTATTTTGTGAACGTGCATGAAGGGCCACAAGTCTTGTCCTACCATGCGCCTTGCCATCCCAAAACCGCCATGCGTGCCGGCATGATTACCTCGATCGAGCCAGGCCTGTATCGCCCTGGACGCTGGGGCATACGCATCGAAAACTTGGTGGCCAACGTGCCCGTTGCCCAGCCGCAAGAAACCGAATTTGGGGACTATCTTGCGTTTGACACCCTGACATTGTGCCCCATTGATGTGCGCTGTTTTGATCTGAACCTATTGAGCAGCAGCGAGCAACAGTGGCTTAATGACTACCATGCCAAGGTTCGCAGTGCATTACAGCCGCAGCTGCATGGCGAGGCCTTGGCTTGGCTATTAAAGCGGACTGAAGCCATTTAGCGCCGCCATCAAAAAACCCCCTGTCTCATAATCATGGGACAGGGGGTTTTAGTGTGCCGTAGCCGTCTAAACAGTGCTTATTTAAGCTTCAATGCCAACGTCGCCAGACGCTTGCCTTGGGCAAAGGCAATGCTTAATTCATGTGGGCTCAGCGTCACCGTTTGGCCAGGGCCGCTCACGTGTGATGCCCCATAAGGCCCACCGCCGGTGCTGGTTTCGGCCAGCGCCG
>JAGNPU010000016.1 GCA_017989485.1 Neisseriaceae bacterium | reverse complement strand
GCGCCATGGTGCTGTTTGCTGGCCTTGCCATGGGCAGCGCCTACGGGCTGTGGAACGTGGGCATTTTGCATGGCAATATGACCTTACTGGCCACGGCGTCTTACTTTACCCCAGTCTTGTCCACGCTGTTTGCCGCCTTGGTGCTGCGCCAGCCTCTGTCCTGGGGCTTTTGGCAAGGCGTGTGCATGGTGACCTTAGGCGCCTTGCTTTGCTGGCTGGCCACCCGAGCGCCCAGTTCCCCCACCCCCATTAAGGAACCCTAATGCCTTTTACCGACACAGACAAAGCCGCCCTGCTCGCCCTCAAAGGCGTCGGCCCAACCGTGATTCAGCGCTTAGAAGAAATGGGCTTTCATGACCTCGCTGGCCTCAGTCAGGCCAATGTGGCGGACATTACCCAAATGGCCGCCAACATCACCGGGTCCAGCTGCTGGCGCAACAGCCCGCAGGCCAAGGCAGCCATTGCTGCGGTTTTGGATTATGCAAAAAATCACAAATAGTCTGGCTCTATTCTATAATATTGATTAGAATTAAGCTGTTTTAGCCAATAAACACTTAAAATTCAACCAATCAATACTTAAAGGTACTCTTATGTCTTTCATGAAAGAATTTCGCGATTTCGCCATGCGCGGCAACGTCATTGATTTAGCCGTAGGTGTGGTCATTGGTGGTGCCTTTAGTGGCATTGTTAAATCCCTAGTCGACGACGTCATCATGCCCCCTATTGGCTATGTGCTCGGCGGGGTCGATTTTTCCAATCTGTTTGTGACCATTAAAGAAGGCACGGCCGCGGCCGCGCCCTATGCGTCTTTGGCTGCCGCCAAGGCCGCCGGCGCCGTCACCATCAACATTGGTTTGTTTATTAATGCCTTAATCAGCTTCATCATCGTGGCCTTTGCCATTTTCATGTTGATCAAAGCAATTAACAAGCTCACTCATGCACAGAAAAAAGAAGCCGAATCAACGCCTGCACCAGAAACCAAAGAATGCCCTCGCTGCTTGGCCACCGACATTCCGGTCAAAGCCACGCGCTGTTCGCACTGCACTTCTGACCTGTAAGCACCCTGTTAAAAAGCCCCTCACACCAGCATGGCTGGCCTGAGGGGCTTTTTGTTGGCGGCCGCATGGCCTATGCCCTAGCGCATCAGCGGCTCGATGCCGATCCAGCGCTTGGCCGGCACGTGGCAGGTAGACAACTCATGAATGGGATAGGCCTGGCCCATAATGGTCAAATCGCCTAGGTAGATTTGCCACTTGGCCTCGGCGTCAAAGCGAACGCCCAGCTCGGAAACGGGGAAGACCACGGCCACGGCCCCATGGCCTTTGTGAATTTGCACCGTGTGGATTTTTTTATGCCGGAGTGAATTCAACTCGGGGTCGTTTAGGTTCACCGGACTGGGGCGACTATAGTCTAAAGACGCCACCGGCGTGTCCGTATTGGTGGACAAGAACAGCTGTGGATAAGCGCCGATGCGCCGCCCATCGTTGACGGTGACCGTGGCCTGGCGCGCATCGTAGTAAACCGGCAGCGGCGTGGCGCCTTGGGGCTGATTATTGGCCACCAGCACCAGGCTCACGTAAAACTCACGCGACGCCAGCCAGCCGTTGGCCAAACGCGGCTTAATGCTAAATTGCGACTGCTTGTACACATCATCCGACCAAAACATTTTGGGGTTATACAAATAGCCGTACAGCGTGAACTCATGCGTTTTGCCCTCACTGACCACGGTATAGCGCTGCGCCTGTTTTTGACACAGGTCGGCATAGGCCGGCCGGTGCCGGTCGTAAGGAATGCAGCCTGACAGCAATGCCACGGCCAAGGCCAGCGGCAGCCACGGCTTGATCTTCTTTATGGCCATGCTAGCTAACCGTGGCCACGTCGAATGCATCCACCCAAATAGACGCAATGCCCGCTTTCAACAGCTGCAGCATGTCGTTCTCTTCCTGCCCTTCTGGATAAATAAACGACAGATGCTCGGTCATAAAGTAATCGGGTAAAACCTTGACCAGGCCTTTGGCTTGCGCCTCAAGCGCCTCATCTTCACGCACCAGCGCCAACCCCACTTCAGCGGCCACAAGATCGATGGCGGCTGAAATATGGTCACAGGTGGTCACGTGTCGAGGATTGAAATTGTATTGGCGATAAAATTCTATCATCAGCTTGCCCAAAGACAAAAACTGAGAAAACTGTATCCAAGGATGCTGGGCCAGCCCCGCATCGCCGCCGACACGCAAGGCGTCATACCAGGGCACGGGACAAATCAACACGTAGCGAAACTCAGACAACACCATGCTGTGGACGTTACGATAGGGGTTTTTGCCCAAATAAAAGCCCGCATCCAACTCTTTTTTACGCACTTGATTGAGGACGGCGCCGCTGATGTCTATGCTCAGCTCGACGTCTAAGGTGGGGATTTTCTCGAGTAAAAAATGCACCAGCTGGCCGATTTTAAGCGACGGCGTAGGGTGGATCATGCCCACCTTCACCTGAGCCACATAATCTTCGCTCAGCCGTTTGGCAAACAGCTCTACCTGGTAGACCTGATTTAAAAGATACTCTGCTTTGGGTAAGAATGCTGCGCCGGCGGGTGTGGGCACCATGCCCTGAGCGGTGCGTAAAAACAGGGCCACGTCTAACTTCTTTTCCATGGCCTTGATTTGTGCGGTCACTGCGGGTTGAGACAGGTGTAGGGTTTCTGCGGCCTGAGTCAGGTTGCCATGATTGGCCACGGCAATAAAACTTTTGATTTGATTTAAATCCATAACACGCTCTTCTCCCTTCTATTCGATTGATTAATCGATTTTAATCCTGCTTTTTTTGTGCTTCTACTCTACCCTAAAATCACCCCAGCAGCCATGCCAAATGTGTGCCCCCCGCATAAAAACCTGATGGCCACATTTTCGCCACAATCGCCCGCCTTGATTAAAAAATGAGTTAAACCCTGTAAAATCATCAGACTAAATGCGGCCTAGGCCTTAACCCCAACAGACCACCCCAGTAATAACCCTCGAATAAACAAGCATTATGCTTGCATTCCCATGGTATGTATGTTCTATTGGATTATGCCAAAAATACTATGATATTTATTTTTCGGCAGTCTGACTCAAATCACCACTGTCCGAGTGCGGCCTTGGCACATGCTGCAGCGCCCAAACACAAGGGGCAATGGTGTGTGGTTGTGTGTATGTGTTTCCCCATAAATGCAAGACCAACACAATGGAGCATCCATGAAGAAAAGAATCCTCATCGTCGGCGGTGGCACCGGCGGCACCATGTTGGCCAATTTACTGGCCAGAAAGCTGCAAAAAGACATTTTAAGCAAGCAGGTTGAGCTGACCTTACTGTCTGATTCGCCGGTGCATTACTATAAGCCAGCGTTCATGTATGTGGCCTTCAATATGTTTTTTAAAGAAGAGCTACAACGTCCCCAGCAAAGCCTGCTGCGCCCCGAAATCAATTTTATTGTGGACAAGGCCATGTCTTTTGACCTCGCCAACCACACCTTAAAAACCCAATCAGGCAAGCAGTACGGCTATGACATCCTGGTCTTTGCCACCGGCTGCGTGCCCAGGCCAGACCGCATCGAAGGGCTGTCAGAGGCAGGGGACCACTTTTACCAATACGCCGCGTCTCGGCAACTGGCCGACAAATTGGCCACCATCGAGAAAGGCCGTATTTTCATCACCGTGACCTTCCCCGAAACCCCGAACGTGCCCCATCAGTGTGGCATTGCACCGATTGAAACCACCCTCATGCTCGACGACTATCTGCGCCGACGCGGGGTCAGGGACGCCATCGAAATCGTCTACACCTACCCGACCGTGTCGCAGCTATTGCGCAACTGCCTGTTTTTACAACGCCCTGTGGGCGAGGCCATGCCGGGCATTTTTGCCAGCAAGGGCATTGTCAGCAATCGTGGGTTTACCCTAGATCGCGTCGACCCTGACCGAAAAATTGCCTATTCCAAAGAAGGCACGGAAGAGCCTTTTGACATTTTGATGAGCACGCCGCCGATTACCGCGGTCGAGGCCGTACGCAATCTGGGCATTAGCCCCTACGAAAACGGCGAAGGCTGGTTGCCCACCGACCACCAAACCCTACAGGTTTATGGTCACCCCGGCGTGTATGTGATTGGTGACACGGTCGACCTGCCGGTGAGCAAGGCGGGCGGCAGCTGTCACAACCAGGCCGGCGTGTTGGCCGACAACATCTGTGCCGAACTGCGCATTGGCTATCCGATCAGCCACTATGATGGCAAGGTGCAAGCCGTCGCCCAAATGGGCCTCAATGCCGGCATGCCTTTGCAGTATGACTACGTCAACGACGTCATCCCCACGCCCCCAACCAAAATGGGCGGCATGTTGCGCAACGGCTTTAATCGAGGACTATACTGGGCTGCCATCCGCGGTCTGGTTTAAGGAGTAAATCATGAACGATACCCCAACCCCAAACGGCACCCACGCCGATCCGCTGTCTATTTTAAAGGCCTTAGAAAACGATCAGGGCCTGGCCGAGCTGTTGACCAAAATTCAGCCGCTGATTGCCGGCAATCGACTCCATAATCTGGTCGACGTGCTGTCTTTATTGTCCGACCTTGTCGACATCTCCGACAACGCCATTGTGGAAAAACTGTCCGGTGTTTTTGAGGGCGTGGTCAGCGCCACCTGGGAGGGCGGCAGCGCCCTCAGCATGGCCCATACCGAAATGCAGTTTCAGCAAAACAAGCATAGCCTACGGTCTACCTATACCTTGTTAAAGCATCCGGATACGTTAAAAGGCATTGCCCTGGTGCTGCGCACGCTGCAAATCATTGGCAAACGCATTCCAGAAGCCCCTCTGCCTTAAGCGGGATCAACAAAAAGCCTCGTGCATGCACGAGGCTTTTTTTGCGGGTGGGGTTGATTAAGCCTTAACCGTCAAATCGATGACTTCGGCAATGGGCGCATTGCGCTGTACCGAAGCGATGCCATGGTCGCGACTGCTGGCCGAAGCATAATGCTGGCTAGAGCCAATGACTTGGCCATTGTCTAAAGACTTCAAATTAAAATGGGTTTCGGTCGTCGTGTAGGCATGCGCATGGGGCGCATTCTTTTTGACCGACGCCACGCCATTCTTGCAGTTGGCCTTGGTGGTATACCCTTCACTTTGCAAAATAATCTGGCCATTCTCGGCCTTTAGCCGGAAATAATACTCTTGGCTTTTTTCACTCTGGAAAATTTCAAATTTGCTGCTCATCGTGTGGACTCCTCATAGGAATGAAGCTACTCAGCGACAACGTGGCGAGATCGATATTATGATCCGGTGGTTTACCTGCTTTATTAATTAAACACAGTTAATATTAAAAGTAAATATATAGCCTCATCCCAAGCTCATTTGTCCTAGTATGTGTGGCTTAAGCGTCGTGAGTGGCCCTAAGTCCTGATTTTTTAACGACAAATGGCCATCTTAAGCCATGCTTGATCAGAACAGGTTCACATCCCCCCTATTAATAAAACAAACCCCCTTATCTTGCACTGCCGCACAAATAGTTTTCAGTTTAAATATATACTCAAGTTTACTTTTTTAACTTATTTATCAATAACTAATAAGCCTTCATCAGCAAAACAAATGCCCCCTATCAAAAAATAAAATTAGGCAAACAACACTAATTTATTTTAAATGGGTTTGCGCAAACACAAAAACCCATGCGCCAAGTCTACAAAAAATGAAATAACCAGGAGAACGATTATGGATCCACAAGATGTCGTGAAGAAAGTGCTGGCCAACCCTGACTTTCAGGAAATGGCCAAGCAAAAAAGCCGCCTAGGTTGGTCTTTTTCCATCATTATGTTTGTCTTTTACGTGATTTTTATTCTATACATTGGCATCAGTCCTGACACCTTTGCCCAACCAGTAAGCGCAGGGGCCACCACCACCGTGGGCATTTACGCCGGCCTATTCATTATTGTATTCGCCATCAGCATCACCGGCATTTACGTGCGCAGTGCCAACGGCAAATATGAAGACGCGACCCGCAAAGTTGTTGAAGAGGTGATGAAACCATGAAGAAACTACTCCCCCTAGCCCTATTGGGCTTTACCATGCCTGCTTGGGCCGACGCCTTAACCGGCGACGTACAAAAACAACCGCTTAACGTGGCCGCCATTGTGATGTTCTTTATTTTTGTGGCCGCCACCCTCTACATCACCTATTGGGCCGCCAAGCAAAACAAATCCACCAAAGACTTTTACACCGCCGGCGGCGGCATTTCAGGCTTTCAAAACGGCCTGGCCATTGCCGGCGACTATATGTCTGCGGCGTCTTTCTTGGGCATTTCGGCCATGGTGTACACCACGGGCTACGACGGCCTGATTTACTCAACCGGCTTTTTGGTCGGCTGGCCGATTGTGCTGTTCCTGATTGCAGAACGTTTGCGTAACTTAGGTAAGTTTACGTTTTCTGACGTGGTCGCTTATCGCCTCCAAGGCACCCCTGTGCGTCTATTCGCCGCAGGCGGCACCATGTCGGTGGTGTTGATTTACTTAATCGCGCAAGTCGTGGGCGCAGGCAAGCTCATTCAACTATTGTTCGGCATGAACTACATTTGGGCCGTGATCATCGTGGGCATTTTGATGGTGTTGTACGTCCTGTTTGGCGGCATGTTGGCCACCACTTGGGTGCAAATCATCAAGGCGGTGATGCTGCTGTCTGGCGCCACCTTTATGGCCTTCATGGTATTGAAAACCGTGGGCTTTAGCCCTGAAGTGATGTTCCAAAAAGCCGTCGACATTCACCCTAAAGGACATGACATCATGAAACCCGGTGGGCTCGTCGCCAACCCCATTGATGCACTGTCCCTTGGCTTGGCGTTGATGTTTGGTACCGCTGGCCTACCCCACATTCTGATGCGCTTCTTTACCGTTAAAGACGCCAAAGCCGCGCGTAAATCAGTGTTTGTGGCCACGGGCTTTATTGGTTACTTCTACATTTTGACCTTCATCATCGGCTTTGGCGCCATTATGTTGGTGTACAACAACCCGCAGTTCATGGAACCAGGCAGCGACAACGTTTTGATTGGTGGGGTCAATATGGCCGCCGTCCATCTGTCAGCAGCCGTTGGGGGTAATTTGTTCTTGGGCTTTATTTCTGCAGTTGCCTTCGCCACGATTTTGGCTGTGGTGGCAGGCTTGACCCTGTCCGGTGCGTCTGCGGTTAGCCACGACATCTTTGCCTCGGTGATCAAAAAAGGCAAAGCGTCACAAAAAGAAGAGATGTTGGTGTCCCGCATGACCACGCTTGGCTTAGGCATTGTCGCCATCGTTCTGGGCATTGCCTTTGAAAACCAAAACGTGGCCTTCATGGTGGGCCTGGCCTTCGCCATCGCGGCATCGGCAAACTTCCCCATCTTGTTCTTGTCTATGTTCTGGAAAGGCTTGACCACACGCGGCGCCGTCATCGGTGGGGCTTCTGGTCTGATCGTGGCCGTGGTGTTAATCATCTTGGGCCCAACCGTTTGGGTGTCGGTCATGCATCATGAAAAAGCCATATTCCCTTACGCTAACCCAGCCTTGTTCACCATCCCATTGGCCTTCATCGTGGCATGGTTCTTCTCTGTCACCGATCGCTCTGCACGCGCAGCGATTGACAAAGCAGGCTTTGAACAACAATATGTTCGTTCGATGACCGGTATTGGCGTCTCAGATGCACAAGACCACTAAATAGACGTACTACAGCACGGAGTTACTCAAAGGCGCATCAGCTCAATACGATGCCTGATGCGCCTTTGCACTATATAAAAAGGAGTTGTCATGTCTGCAATTGAATCAGTATTGAAAGAAACCCGAATTTTTAACCCCTCAGATGAGTTCGTCAACCACGCCAACGTCAAAGGCATGGCCGGCTACAACGCCCTATGCGACCTGGCCAACGAAGACTATGAAGGCTTTTGGGCCAAGATGGCGCGCGAACACATCGATTGGCACAAGCCGTTTACCCAAACCTTTGACGGCAGCAATGCCCCCTATTTCAAATGGTTTGCCGACGGTGAGCTCAACATTTCCTACAACTGTATCGACCGCCACCTGCCGGAAAAAGCGAATAAGACCGCGATTATTTTTGAAGAAGATGGTGGCAAGGTTGAGCACATCAGCTACCAACAGCTATACGAACGCGTGTGCCAGTTTGCCAACGGTTTAAAAAGCTTGGGCGTGACCCGCGGCGACCGCGTGGTGATTTACATGCCCATGGTGGCCGACGCCGTCGTGGCCATGCAAGCCTGCGCCCGTATTGGGGCCATACACTCGGTGGTTTTTGGTGGGTTTTCTTCTGGCGCGGTACTCGATCGCGTCAATGATGCCGAAGCCAAAATCATCATCACCGCCAACGAAGGCATGCGTGGTGGTAAGAAAACGCCACTTAAGTCTACCGTTGACGAAGCCGTGGGCAATAACAAATGCCCGTCGGTGGAAAAAGTCATCGTGTTACAACGCACCGACTCTGACACCGAATGGTTTCCAGAACGCGACGTGTGGTGGCATGAATTAACGGCCACCCAGGACACCGTGTGTGAGCCTGAGTGGATGAATGCCGAAGACCCATTGTTTATTCTGTACACCTCTGGCAGCACGGGCAAACCTAAGGGCGTACAGCACAGCATCGGCGGCTACTTGCTCGGCGGCATCATGACCATGAAGTGGGTGTTTGACAACAACGACCACGACGTTTTCTGGTGTACGGCTGACGTGGGCTGGATTACGGGCCACACCTATGTGTGCTACGGTCCCCTCTCCGTCGGCACCACCCAAATCATTTTTGAAGGCGTGCCCACCTTTCCGGACGCCGGCCGCTTCTGGCAAATGATCGAACGCCATAAGGTCACCGTGTTTTACACCGCCCCAACGGCGATTCGTTCCCTCATTAAGCTGGGCGGCGATTTGCCCAAGCAATACGACCTGTCTTCACTGCGCCTATTGGGCTCGGTGGGCGAACCGATTAACCCTGAAGCCTGGATGTGGTATTACGAAACCGTGGGCAATAGCCGTTGCCCCATTGTGGACACCTGGTGGCAAACGGAAACGGGCTCCAACAGCATTGCGCCGCTACCCGGTGCGATTGCGATCAAGCCCGGCTCATGCACCCTGCCCCTGCCTGGCATTATGGCCGACGTGGTGGATGAATCCGGCGCCCCTGTCGACACGGGCAACGGTGGCTTCTTGGTGATTAAACGCCCATTCCCCTCGCTGCTGCGCACGATTTGGCGCGACGACAAGCGCTTTGCCAGCACCTATTTCCCAGATGAGTTTGGCGGCCAATATTATGTCGCTGGCGATTCCGCCTACCGCGATGAAAACGGCTACATCTGGATTATGGGCCGCATGGACGACGTGCTGAACGTCTCCGGCCATCGCTTGGGCACCATGGAAATTGAATCCGCCCTCGTGGCCAACCCGCTAGTGGCCGAAGCCGCCGTCGTGGGCAAGCCGCATGAGATCAAAGGCGAAGCCGTAGTGGCCTTTGTGGTGCTGAAGCAGGATAGACCCGTGGGTGAAGACGCCATTCGCATTGCGGCTGAACTCAAAAGCTGGGTGGCGCATGAAATCGGCAAAATCGCTCAGCCCGATGACATTCGCTTTGGTGAAAACCTGCCCAAAACCCGCTCCGGCAAAATCATGCGTCGTCTGCTGCGCTCCTTGGCCAAAGGGGAAACCATTACCCAAGACATTTCCACCTTGGAAAACCCGCACATCATGGCGCAGCTGTCTGAAGAAACCAAATAACGTTGACGCCCCCCAAAGCAGCCTTTATGGCTGCTTTTTTTATGCCCAATCGGTGTGTCTGGCGCGCCGCCTTCATATACCCACGGCCCTTTAAATGCGGACATCATAACTTATGCTGATCATCATGATCAAAAATAAAAATTAGACAATACAAATCCTTATCCCTTTAAATCAATGCTAGCGCACTCTTGCGCTACAGCTTAAAAGGGGTAATAGATGAATAAAAACACTATTGACAGACGCGTCATGGCGCATCCTGAGTTTCAGGCCATGGCCCGCGAAAAAAGCATGTTGGGTTGGTCATTGACGGCCATTATGGTGGCCATTTACGCCATATACATTCTTTATATTGGGGCATCCCCCGCCACCTTTGCCCAAACCGTCGGCAACAGCACCGTCACCGTGGGCATTTATGCCGGACTCTTGGTCATTCTTTTCGCCATCGGCATTACCGGCTTATACGTCCAACGGGCCAACGGCGTGTATGAGGAGATTACCCAAAAAGTGGTCAAGGAAGTGCATGAGGAGGCGGAACATGATTAAATCACTCCCCCTCTTAGGGGCGCTGTTCGCGCCCACCCTGGCCTATGCCGACGCAGGCGGACACCGCACCAACATGCCCGCCATCATCATGTTTTTTATTTTTGTGGCCGCCACCTTAGGCATTACCTATTGGGCCGCACAGCGCAATAAATCCACCAGCGACTTTTACACCGCCGGCGGCAGCATTTCTGGCTTTAAAAATGGCTTGGCGATTGCCGGCGACTATATGTCTGCGGCCTCCTTTTTGGGGATTTCCGGCATGGTGTTTGCCGTAGGCTACGACGGGCTGATTTACTCGACCGGCTTCTTGGTCGGCTGGCCCATTGTGCTGTTCATCATTGCCGAGCGCTTACGCAACCTCGGCAAATTCACTTTTTCTGACGTCGCCGCCTATCGACTCAGCGCCACGCCGGTGCGGATACTATCGGCGTCTGGCACGCTGTCCGTGGTGTTAATGTATTTAATTGCCCAGGTCGTGGGCGCCGGTAAGTTGATTGAGCTATTGTTTGGCATCCAGTATTACTGGGCCGTCATCATCGTCAGCATTCTGATGATTTTATACGTGCTCTTCGGCGGCATGTTGGCCACCACCTGGGTACAAATCATCAAGGCCGTGCTGCTGCTTTCCGGCGCCACCTTTATGTCGCTCATGGTCTTAATGGCCGTTAACTTTAGCTTTGACACCCTGTTCACCACGGCCATTGCGGCCCACAGCAAAGGCAGCGCCATCATGGGCCCCGGCGGCCTCGTCGCCAATCCGATTGATGCCTTATCTTTAGGCCTGGCCCTGATGTTTGGCACCGCCGGCCTACCCCACATTCTGATGCGGTTTTTCACCGTCAAAGACGCCAAACAGGCCCGTAAATCCGTGTTTGTGGCCACGGCCTTTATTGGTTACTTCTATATTTTGACCTTCATCATTGGCTTTGGCGCCATCATGTTCTTGTCCAATAATCCCGTCTATATTGGGGACACCGGCGGCCTCATCGGCGGCACCAATATGGCCGCCGTGCATTTGGCGGGTGCCGTCGGTGGCAATTTATTCCTCGGTTTTATTTCCGCCGTGGCCTTTGCCACCATTTTGGCCGTGGTCGCCGGCCTTACCCTATCTGGCGCCTCCGCCGTCAGCCATGACCTCTACGCCTCGGTGGTCAAAAAAGGACGGGCCTCGCAAAAGCAAGAACTGTTGGTGTCGCGCTTGGCCACCTTATCCCTAGGCGTGATTGCCATTATTTTGGGCCTGGCCTTTGAATACCAAAACGTCGCCTTCATGGTGGGCCTGGCCTTTGCCATTGCGGCTTCGGCCAACTTCCCCATCTTGGTCCTGTCGATGTATTGGCGAGGCCTAACCACCCGCGGTGCCACCATAGGCGGCTTTGCCGGCCTGGCGGCGGCCGTCATCCTCATCATCCTCGGGCCCACGGTTTGGGTGTCGGTCTTACACCATGCCGAGGCCATCTTCCCCTACGGCAACCCCGCCCTGTTTAGCATCCCCACAACGTTTATCGTGGCGTGGCTGTTCTCCATCACCGACAAATCAGACCGTGCCGCCATCGACAAGGCTGGCTTTGAGCAGCAGTATGTCCGTTCCATGACCGGCATAGGCGCTTCTGGCGCAGCCAAACATTGATCATCCCCCATCAGGCCGCGCCCTGATGGGGCATAAGGAGCATCATCATGACAGGGATTACCTCGATATTAAATGAAACCCGTTTGTTTGCCCCACCCGATGATTTTCGGCGCGAGGCCAGCATACAAGGCAGGGCACAATACCAAAGCCTATGCGACCAAGCCTATGCCAACTATGAAGGTTATTGGGCCCATTTGGCCCGCACCCACATCGACTGGCAGCAACCCTTCACCCTGGTGTTTGATGGCAGTCAGGCCCCGTTTTATCAGTGGTTTGCCGACGGTCAGTTAAACCTGTCGTATAACTGCCTTGACCGCCACCTGCCGCACAAGGCCAAGCAAACCGCCTTAATCTTTGAACACGACGACGGCACCAGCGAACGCATTAGCTACCAACACCTGTACGAGCGCGTGTGCCAATGTGCCAACGCCTTAAAAAGCTTGGGCGTGGGCAAGGGCGATCGGGTGGCGATTTACTTGCCCATGGCCCCCGACGCCATAGTGGCCATGCAGGCCTGCGCCCGCATTGGCGCCATCCATTCGGTGGTGTTTGCCGGCTTTTCTGCGGCCTCACTCAAGGAGCGGATTCAAGATGCCGAAGCCAAAGTCGTCATCACCGCCACCGAGAGCGTGCGCGGTGGTAAGCGCACGCCCTTGAAAAACATGGTGGATCAGGCCTTAGAGGACGGCGACTGCCCGTCTATAGAGGCCGTCATCGTGGTACAGCATACCGACACGCCCGTCGGTTGGGTGACCGAGCGCGACCACTGGTGGCATGACTTAATGGCCACGCAAGCAAACACCTGCGCGCCAGAGTGGCTGAGTGCTGAAGACGTGGCGTTTATTTTGTACACCTCCGGCAGCACCGGCAAGCCTAAGGGCGTGGTCCACAGCGTCGGCGGCTACTTATTGGGCGCCATCCTGACCATGAAGTGGGTATTTGACCACCACGAAGACGACGTGTATTGGTGTACGGCCGACGTGGGCTGGATTACCGGCCACACCTATGTGGCCTATGGCCCGCTGGCCGTTGGGGCCACCCAACTCATTTTTGAAGGCGTGCCCACCTATCCCGACGCCAACCGCTTTTGGCAAATCATTGCCAAACATCAGGTGTCCACGTTTTACACCGCCCCCACCGCCATTCGCGCCCTCATCAAGCTGGGCAGCGAGCTGCCGCTGCGGCATGATTTATCGTCTTTACGCCTGCTGGGCACCGTCGGCGAGCCGATTAACCCCGAAGCCTGGATGTGGTATCACCAAGTCGTGGGCCAAGGGCGCTGCCCCATCGTCGACACCTGGTGGCAAACCGAAACCGGCGCCAACGTCATTGCCCCATTGCCCGGCGCCATCACCACCAAACCTGGCTCTTGCACCTTGCCGCTGCCCGGCATTATGGCCGACATCGTCGATGAAGCAGGCGCCCCAGTCGCCGATGGAACCG
>JAGNPU010000236.1 GCA_017989485.1 Neisseriaceae bacterium | reverse complement strand
ATCGCCTTGGCCAAAGTTGGCGGCGGCATTGAAGCCTTAAGCGCCCCGATAGGCCGCGTCGCCGGCCTGATCTTGGCCACGGCCTGTTATTTGTCCGTTGGGCCTTTGTTTGCCACACCGCGTACCGCCACGGTTTCCTTTGAGGTGGGCATAGCCCCCCTATTCGGCTCAGGCCCACTGCCCCTTTTGACGTACAGCATCCTGTATTTCATTTTGGTCACGGGCGTTTCCCTCTATCCTGGCAAGTTGTTGGACGTGGTCGGCCATTTCTTGGCCCCATTGAAAATAGTCGCCCTGGCCATTTTGGGGCTGGCGGCCTTATTTTGGCCCGCGGGTGGCCCCGTAGACGCCGCAGCTGCCTATCAGCAACAGGCTTTTTCAGTCGGTTTTGTGAATGGTTATTTAACCATGGACACCCTAGGCGCCCTGGTCTTTGGCATCGTGATTGTGAACGCCGCCCGTTCGCGTGGCGTGGCAGACGCCTCTTTATTGACCCGTTACACCATCAAGGCTGGCCTCATCGCCGGCCTTGGCCTGACCCTGATTTATTTAAGCCTGTTCAAACTTGGCGCCGACAGCGCCGCCTTGGTGCCGAATGCGCCCAACGGTGCCTATATCTTGCACGCCTACGTTCAGGCCACGTTTGGCCACCTCGGCAGCCTGTTTTTGGCGGCGCTGATCTTCATCGCCTGCATGGTCACGGCCATCGGATTGACCTGCGCCTGTGCCGAATTCTTCGCCCAATACCTGCCCTTGTCGTACAAAACCCTGGTGTGTGTGCTCAGCCTGTTTTCCATGGCCGTGTCTAATCTTGGCCTCAGCCATTTGATTTTGGTGTCGGTGCCGGTGATGACGCTGATTTATCCGCCCTGTATTGTGCTGGTGCTGCTCAGCTTCACCCTGTCTTGGTGGCGACGGCCTGGCCGCGTGGTGGGCCCCGTCATGGTGGTCAGCCTGATGTGCAGCGTGACCGATGCCTTAAAAGGGCTTAAGCTCGAGGCATGGTTGCCGACGGGATTGCAGCAGCTGCCGCTGGCCGAGCACAGTCTGGCGTGGTTATTGCCCTCGCTCGCGACCTTGCTGTTGGCGGCGCTATACGATGTGCTCAGCCATCGGCGCGCCATGACTTAAGGCGTAAGGCCATGAACACGCCGTTTATGGCCTTGTGCTCGCGTTTTTGGTTGTCCCAGAGGGGCCGTGGGGCAAGCCATCTGATGTACATCATGTTTTTGTATGGTTTTTTTGACAATAAAACCATACGTCATTAAAATGCGCGCTTTATTAACCAAACGCCATATAAAATGAAAACATTCAGTTCTATTTGCCTACTGATCTGGGCATTGGCCTTTAGCCTGCCCGCACAGGCCAAAGGCATTCCCCTTTATTTCGGTGAAAGTGATGCCTTAAATAAAATCGAAGGCGTCGCCCCGATCAACATCGATGAAGACACCTATACATTAGGCTATCGCACCTATTTTAAATGGTTTCTCGCCGGCGTATACGTTGCCGATGAAGGCTATGTGCTCATCGACAACGCCGACGATGGCTACATCCCCTTGGATGACGAGAAAATCCAAATCCTACAGGAAGAAGGCCTGGTGGTGACGCCCCTACCGGACTATAAGCTCACCGGCATGGACTATCTTAAAGGGTACTCTCTGTGGCTGATCATAGTGGCTTTAGGCCTGTATTTTGGCGTCAAAATGCGCCCTAAAAAAGCCGCAACACAGGCCCTCAGCACGGATGCGACCGAGCCAGCAGACCCTATGCCGCCAAAACCCTAAACAACAGGGTTTAAAGTCGCCCGCAAGCGTCAACGTGACAAAAAACCAGCACAAAGGCCCACTATGGGCCTTTGTGCTGGTTTGATATGGCATGCCGCTTAAGGCTTAGTCATCCATTAACTTACGTTCCATTTCACCGTCACGACGGCCAATTTGCCAATAGGCACAGGCATAACATTCTTCACGCGCCCAGCCATGGGTTTGGCGTAAATAATCTCTGGCCGCGCGCACCGTGGTGCGTTCTGCCGTGATGTGGGCAAAGCGATTGCCTGCCGGTAAAGCCACAACCGCCGGGTCTGAGGTCAACGCCGCCAGCAAGGGGCTGCCTAGTTCTGGGTGGCCGTTGTAATGCCAATGGGTCGTGACGTCGGCGTCGCTTTCAAAAGGATAGTGATCGGCCTCGCTCACCACTTCGGCAAACACAATGGCGGTGCTGCCCTTGGGCAAACGTTCCAATAAGGCAGCCGTCACCGGAATGCCCGTCGGGTCGGTCACGAACACATAGTGGCCCACTTCAGGCATGAGTTTTTGCTTGCCCGGCTTCATGGTCACGCCCAACTCATCGCCCACCTCGGCATTCACCGCCCACTGGCAGGCCACGCTGTCGCCTTCATGAACCGCAAAGTCGATGGTCATGGTGTTTTTGGTCAAGTCGATGGCACGATGGGTATAAGTCCGCACCGCAGGCAGTAATGCCGGGTCGTCGTCTATGTGCCAGCCCAGCTTAGGGTCATGATTGGGCAAGATCACGGTTTTGTGGCCGGCCGGCGGCACGAAAATTTTGTTGTTGGCGCCTAAGGTGGCTTCCGCATACAAAGGCACATCGTCACCGGTCAGGACGATGCTGAGGTAATTAGGGGTAATGTAGTGTTTTTCAACAACGGTTAATTTGGTTTTTTTAGGGACTGCTCGGGTCATCATGGCCTCTCTGTGTTCTTCCTGTTTTATGTGCCCATATTATGCGCTTAATCACGCTTAAATGCAACTCATTATCATTTAATGCGAGCCAATATCGGCACAAAATGGCGTGTCGGCAGCGTCCCCGCGCCAGAACAACGGTCCAAGTGAGAAGAAAGCCTATGCCATCACGGCTTTCAGCGTTCCCCCAAGCCGGCACCAACGCCAAGACAAATGCGAGCCATGCCCATAAAATCGTCACCCAAGCGGCTATCTGGCTGCCTGAGCCGCCATGATGGCCTGCTTGTAAGCGGCAAACGCCCGCTCTAAATCTGGCTTAGATGCCGCCAATACCTTGTGCGCATCGTCTATGCTTTGCCGACATTGAGCAAGCTTTTTTACCTCATAGACCTTGCCGTCTATGTCTTGTGCACGCTGTTTCTTAAAGGCGGTGAGGAAGGCCTTCACGTCTTGGCGGCGCAACACCTTGGCCTTATCCTTAGCGTCCGCATCATAGCCCTCTATGAAATAACGATGCTCTTCACCATTAGGGCCAAAGTGCACCCCAAATAAGAAGGCACAGCCGCCCATAGGATCAAGATTAAAGGGGTCGCTCATCACGTGGGCCAGCTGGCCATTGACGCGATACCAGCTTTCCTGTTTTTTATAGACGTCACCACCGCCGTAATACAGCGCCCCTTCTAGGCGTATGGCCTCTATGCCCGCATCGGCCTGATACTTACCCTGCACTCGGCCATAGTCGTCCGCGGATCCAGCATTCAAATAGGCCCAGGGCAATGATTCGGGCAAGGCCAGCGGCCTTAAGCCCTGGTCGGCATCGTACCAGGCGATGTGATGGCGTAAACGCTGTCGCGTCGCCACCGCAAGCCTGGGCGCCTCGTGGCCATAGCGAATAATCTTATGGTTAGCCGCTTGGTCTTTAGCCTGCAGGGTCAGCCCCAACACCATGCCGAGGCCGGTCTCAAAGGGCGCGCGCTCTGGCTCTGCCTGGCTGAGATCGTGAAGCGTGCCCACGGTGTCCACGTGTAAATAAGGGCTGGCCACGGCTTTGGCGTCGGTAAACACCAAGGGGATTTCGATAAAATGTTGCTGGGGCAAAGACAGCCACAGCGTGTCCAAGCGAAATGAGCGCCCCCTGTCTATGGGCAGCGTAAACGTCACCGCGTTGTCCCGCGCCGAGCGCGCAATGACCACGGCCTGCTCGGTCTCAGTCTTATACGTCCTGTCCTTCACCCATTTGCCCCCAAAGGGAAAACAGGTCACGCCCACCATACAACTAGGCTGATAGCGCCGTTTTTCGGTATAGGTC
>JAGNPU010000015.1 GCA_017989485.1 Neisseriaceae bacterium | reverse complement strand
TGTTCGTCCAGGTTCACCACCGGCACCACATAGGGGCCGATGGCCGCTGGCGTCAGGTCGATCAACACCACGTCGTGCGCTTGTAATGCCTGATGATGGCGCTCATGGGCACCGGCCGAGGTGGCGTCAAACACCACCCGGATTTCGGCAAAGTTGGGCAAGGCCAACAGGCCGTCTATGCCCTCGTGTGAGGTGGCCACACCCAGCTGGCGCGCACGCGCCAGGCCATCGGAAGCCGGGTCAACGCCGATCATGGCGGCCAGATGTAGGTCATGACTGTGGTGGATGATTTTCAT
Source organism: Neisseriaceae bacterium (assembly GCA_017989485.1). GTDB lineage: Bacteria > Pseudomonadota > Gammaproteobacteria > Burkholderiales > Neisseriaceae > JAGNPU01. Next base: position 13,182 of record JAGNPU010000015.1, on the reverse strand, counting down.
CATCAGGTCTGAGCCGATATTGCCCGAGCCAATAATGGCCACCTTGGTTTTGTTATTCGTCGTCATTTAAGCCTCCCGAGCCGCAGTAAATCGCGTACTGACCGTGCCCAAACCGTGGATGTGCGCCTCAAAGGCATCGCCCGGCTGCGCCACCACCATTGGGCCCAACGCCCCGGTCAAAATAATGTCGCCGGCGCACAAGGGCGCCCCCTGGCGGGCCATGGTATTGGCCAACCACAAAGCCGCATTTAAAGGATGGCCCAGGCAGGCGGCCCCCACCCCCGTCGCCGCCAGGCTGCCGTTTTGCAGCAGGCTCATGCCGCAATGGCCTAAATCCACGTCGGCCAAGGCCACCGGCCGCTGCCCCAGCACGAACAGGCCACACGAGGCGTTGTCGGCAATGGTGTCCGCAATGGTAATGTCCCAACGTTCAATTCGGCTGCCGACGATCTCTAAAGCCGGCAACACATAGGCCGTGGCCTGGATTAAATCGGTCACCAGGCTATCGGCATGCGGCAAGCCATGGGCCAACACCAGCGCAATCTCTGCCTCGACCTTAGGCTGTAACACGCTGGCGAAGTCGATGACGTCGCCGTCCAAGCGCGCCATGTCGGCAAATAAATGACCAAAATCAGGCTGATCTACGCCCAATTGGGCCTGCACCGAGCGGGCGGTGAGGCCAATTTTTCGCCCCACGAGGCGACGCCCGGCCGCCAGGCCCTGGGCCACGTTAAGCTGCTGCACGGCGTAAGCCCGGTCGATGTCATCGGCCCCAATTAAGTCTCGTATCGGCGCACAGGTTGTGCCCATCTGTTGCGCCTGCCAAAGCCGCGTCGCCGCTGCCTGTATCTGCTCCATGCCTGTTCTCCTAATGATTCTGAGGGCGCTCATCACCCACTGGCCTTCAGTCTAATGGCGGCAGGCATAAAAATATAATGAAATAACACCACTTGGTTATTCTATAAAGTTATACTGAACCTCATGCGGGCGGCGAGGACAGACGAAAAAAAACCCGCCTAAAGCGGGTTTTTTTGAGGGGATCAGGCTAGCGTGCGGCCTTTTTGGCGGCACGTACTTCGCGCAGCACGATTTCTTTTTCCTTGGCCACGGCCAACCAATGCGTCCATTCCTCGGGCGTTTCTAAGGTCACGCGACCCATCAGGCCAGCCCGATAGTCGGTCAAAATAATCTCTGCCACCTTTTGATGGTCTACGCGGCCACCGCCAAGCAAGGCACCGCGTTTACGCGCAATGGCGTCAAACCAGTCGTTGTCGTGCCAGTTGGCGTATTCATCCGGGCCTACGCCCAGCTTAAAGCGGGCCACAATTTGCTCTGGGTAATACTGGCGCAAATAATCCAATAGTTCTAACGACACTCCTTCTTCGTCAATCGCGTTACGGCCAACGGCACCGCTGGCGGCCAGGTTATACCCGCCCTCTTCCACAATGATCTTCGGCCACAGCATGCCGGGCGTATCGAACAGCCAAAAGTCATCGGCCAAGAAAATGCGTTGCTCTTGCTTGGTAATTCCCGGCTCGTTGCCAGTTTTGGCGCTGCGTTTGCCCATCATGCTGTTGATCAGGGTCGACTTGCCGACGTTGGGAATCCCACAAATCAACACCCGCAACGGCTTGTCGATGCCGCCCCTATTGGGCACCAGATCACGGCAGGCCTGAATCAGCTTTTGGGTGGCCTTTTCCGACGCATCCAAGGCAATGGCCTGGGTTTTGCTTTGATTGCGATAGTGGGCCAACCATGCTTCGGTGCGCGCCGGATCGGCCAAGTCTTGCTTGTTCAAAATTTTCAGCTTGGGCCGACGCTCGGACAGGTTTTCCAACAACGGGTTGGCGCTGGAGCCTGGCAGACGGGCGTCCAACACCTCAATCACCACGTCGGTTGTTTTCATGCGTTCCGCAATGGCTTTTTTAGCCTTATGCATGTGCCCTGGGAACCATTGTATCGCCATATTAACTCTGCTCTCTTAACGGCTTGAGTAATGCCATCAGGCCGTTGATTTGTATTTCATTCAATAATAAGATTAAACCGCCCAACTGCCCCTCTGGTAAGGCAGATCGGACCATAAAGGCCACGTAATGTTCGGGTAAATCACACAGCAATAAACCGCTGTACTTGCCATAAGGCATCTTCCAGCGCACCAGTTTTAATAAATCGGCACGTTCCATACGTTCTGTTAACCCCGCTTGCGTTCGTGGTTGAGTTGGCGATGGCGCACCTGGGCGCCCACGTCGGCAAAGCGCTCTTTCAAGGCTTCGCTGATGAACACCGAGCGGTGTTTGCCGCCGGTACAGCCTATGCCTACGGTGACGTAGCTGCGGTTTTCCGACTGCATGCTGGGCAACCATTTGCGGATAAACGCTTCCACATCGTCTATCATCGCCCACACCGCCTGCTTGTCTTGGAAATAGTCAATAATGGGGGCATCCAGGCCGTTAAACTCGCGAATGTCGCGATCGTAATGTGGGTTAGGCAGGCTGCGCATGTCGAACACAAAGTCGGCGTTTAACGGCAGGCCATATTTAAACCCAAACGACTCAAACACCAGGTGGATCATGGTGTGTTCTTTGAGCAACCATTCGGTCACAAAGTGTTTCAACAACGGCGTGCTCATGGTGCTGGTGTCAATCCGGTGGGCCAAATCGCGGATTTCCGCCATGGCTTCCACTTCGATGTCGATGGCCTCATCCAAGGTGCGGTCAGCGCGCGCCAAGGGATGGCGGCGGCGGGTTTCTGAAAACCGCTGCACCAAAATGTCTTTGCTGGCCTCTAAGAATAACAAGTCCACCACCACGCCCTGATTCTTGAGCCGGTTAATGATTTCTGGCAGACATTCAAAGCTATGGCCGGAGCGCGTGTCGACGCTCACCGCCAAACGCTTGGCCCCATTTTTCTGATGTAAATCGATTAAATCACCCACTAGGGTTAGGGGTAAATTATCGACACAAAAAAAGCCTAAGTCCTCTAACAACTTAAGCACCACTGACTTGCCTGAACCCGATAAGCCACTCACCAAAACCAGCCTCATCACTCATGCTCACTTTCTCGCAGCAGCGTCGTGTGTCTATCAATGAATTCTTGCGTGCTGTCTACGCCACGCAATTGTAAAATATAGTTGCGCACCGCCGCCTCCACCAACACCGCCAGATTTCGACCGGCGGCCACGGGCAAGGTAACCTTACGGATGTGCACGTGTAAAATGTCTTGGGTTTCGGTTTGTATGCTGAGCCGATCCAGGCTTTTCATGTAGGCGTCGTCGGCATGCACCAAATTAATGATGAGCTTCAGCATTTTCTTCGGCCGTACGGCGGTTTCGCCAAACATGGCGCGGATATTCAAAATGCCGAGGCCACGCACCTCTAAGAAGTCTTTTAACACCTTAGGGCAGCGCCCTTCTAAGGCCTCAGGCGCAATCCGGTAAATTTCAACTGCGTCGTCGGCCACCAGGCCATGGCCGCGGGAAATCAGCTCCAGCGCCAGCTCGCTTTTGCCCAAGCCAGACTGCCCCACCAGCAACACGCCCACCTCATACACGTCGAGAAACACGCCGTGTAAAATCGTCGACGCCGCCAGACAGCGCTGCAAATATATCCGCAGCACGTCCATTAGGTAGGGGCTTTCCAACATTGAGGTCATCAGCGGCACGTTGTGCTTGTGACAATAGTCTCGCAACATGTAGGGCACGGCCAAATCATTGGCCACAATCACCAAGGGAATACTGCGATTGAACAAGTCGTCGAGCGACGCCTGTACCTTACTGGACTCTAGGTGGTTTAAGTAATCCACCTCAGCCACGCCCAAAACCTGTACTTTATTTGGGTGAATAAAGTTTAAATGCCCAACCAAGGCCATATTCGCCCTGTCCACATCCAGGCCAATCAGGTTGTCTGCACCAATCATGCCTGTGGTCCAAGCCAATTTCAACTTGGCATGGTTGTCTTCATAAAGCTGACGAACGCTGATGCTGGGCATAGGCTTACTCTGCAAACACCAATTTAACGGCCTGCGGTTCTTTGGCGGTTAATAAGCGTTCACGTATGTCTTTAGAAGAGAATTTTTGCGCCAGCTCAGACAATACCTGAAGGTGGACGTCGGTGGCTTCTTCAGGCACCAGTAAAATAAACAGTAGGTTGACAGGCTGACCGTCCGGCGCATCAAAAGGCACCGGCTCTTTCACCCGTACAAACACCCCTACGGCTTCTTTTAAGCCCTGCGTGCGTCCATGAGGAATCGCCACGCCTTGGCCCAAACCCGTCGAACCCAATTTCTCACGTGCAAACAAACATTCAAACACTTCACTACGGGCCACGCCGATTTTATTTTCAACCAGCAAACCCACCTGTTCAAAAATCCGTTTTTTACTGCTCACGTCTAAATCTAAGAGAATGTGATCAATCGGTAAAATATTGCCAATTAGGCTCATAACTGTCGCCACTAATAAACAAAAAGAACCAACATTTTACCCTTGCCAGCGTTCATACACAATCATTGCCCCTGCTTTATTGCCGCACAGGCTTGAAAAAAAAGCGCTAAAGCATGGCTAGGTCATGCCCAGCAATACTTTACCGCTCTGTCCTAAACCGATTTTTTTTTATCGGCGGCGACGTTTCCGGGCCTAAACCAACAGGTAATGAAAAATCAGGCCGGCAAACAGCAGCATCCCAATCTGATTATTGCCCAAGAACTGCTTAAAACAGGTGGCCCGATCGCGGTCTTTGATTTGGGTGTATTGATAGATTTGGTGCACGATGACGGCCACAATGGCAAGCCAATAAGGCCAGGTCGCGCTCATCAAATAGCCCACAAATATCATCAGTCCGGTAAACACCGCATGACACACCATGATGCCGGCCACGTCGTAGCGGCCCCAGGTCAATGCCGTACTGGTGATGTTTAAATGGATGTCGTCAGGCTTGTCTACCAAAGCATAAATGGTGTCGTAGGCCAAGGTCCAAAACACCCCGGCCACAAAAATGACCCAGGCACCCGCCGGCGGCCATTCGCCCAGCTGTGCGGTAAACGCCATCGGCACGCCAAAGGTAAACGCCAGGCCCAAATACAGCTGCGGCATGGCAAAAAAACGCTTGGTCAACGGATAGGTAAGGGCCAAAAACAAGGCCGGCAAACTCATTAACCAGGTAAGCCGATTCATCGGCAGCAGACAAAACCCGGCCAGCAGGCAGAGGATCAGGATTAACAAAATCGCCTCGGTTTTACTGACCCGCCCTAGGGCAAACGGCCGGTTTTTCGTGCGTTCCACCGCGCCATCAATGTCGCGGTCAAACAAATCGTTGGCCACGCAGCCGGCGCTGCGCATCAAAAACGTGCCTAAGGTAAACATCAGCACCAGCACCCAGTCAGGATTGCCCTTGCTGGCGATCCACAAGGCCCAATAGGTCGGCCACAGCAGCAACAGCGTGCCTATGGGTTTTTCTACCCGCATCAGCTGTCCATACACATCGAGGCGATCCTTCACAATCGCCCACGCACTTTGTTCCATCATAAATACTCTTCAATCGCGGGTAAAAAACATTCGGTTAATAATAAAGGGGCGCCCTGCCACCAAAAGACAGAGCGTCGCGCCGCCATGCCCTCATCCGACAACAGGGCCGCCACCTGGGCGGGCAACATCGGATGCGCAGCGGATACAACGGCATATTCAAAGGGCGAACGCGTGATCGGCAACGACCCATCGAATAGGCGCTGGCCTAGAGGCTGTGTGCCACAGTCTAACAAAGACAGCCACGCCTGACTGTCTTTCGTACACACGCTGCGCGCCCACACCACCGGCCTGTCGTCTAGGGACAACACGACCTCACGGCAAAACAAGGGCTGCTGGCCGTCAAAAACAGATTCGTCGGCATAGGCTTGGGCATCGGCCAGCGTCAACACCTTCACGCCAAAATGAGGCGACAGCGCTTTTAAACCCAAAGTTAATGAATTAACGTGCCATAATTCTGCTAAATTATGGGTTACCGCTTGGTGCGACAGGCACTCGGCCTGCGGCCACCAGCGCGCAAAAGGTAGGTGTACGGGAGTCATTCGTGCATTATGCCAAAAATGGCCCATAAAGGGAACGGATAAACCAGACGATTAAGGACGAATGAGTGGACATTATTTTATGGCGTCACGCCCAAGTCAACGATGACGCCCCCGATCAGTTAAGATGCCTCACCGAGCTCGGCCACCAGCAGGCACAGCAAATGGCCTCTTGGCTAGACCAACGCCTCAGCGACGACTATGCCGTGTGGACGTCGGAAGCCCAGCGCACACGACAAACGGCGGCATATTTAAAGCATCCCGCCCTGGCCATGAGCGGCCTCAACGCCACGGCGGCCTATCAAGACGTGCTTGCCCTCATCCAAAGGCAGCCGCTCAACGCAAGCCTGGTTCTGGTCGGCCATCAGCCCTGGCTCGGCCACCTTTGCCATTGCCTGCTTAACCGCACCCCAACCAGCAACCGATTGTACCCCGTCAGCAAGGGGGTCATCTGGTGGTTTGGCATCGACGCCACGGAACCTCTGCTGCACAGCCGCCTCAAAGTCATGCTGTCCCCTGATTTAGTCCTACCGACAGCGGGCAGCGAGACAAACCGCGGGAAAAAAGCATAGGGCCTAAATTTAATGGTAAAATGCCCCCGTTCATAACATTTGCATTCACCTTTATGGAGTCATCATGTTAAAAAAACTCGGCTTAATGGCCTTTATTGGCCTGAGCAGCACCTTGGCCTTAGCCCAAACCCAGGTCACCCTAAAAACCTCTGCTGGCGACGTTGAGCTGGTATTAGACGAAGCCAAAGCCCCTAAAACAGTGGCCAACTTTGTGTCTTACGCCAAAAGTGGTTTTTACGACGGCACTGTGTTTCACCGTGTGATCGATAATTTCATGGTGCAAGGCGGCGGCTTTGATCAAAAAATGACCCAAAAACCCACGAAAGCGCCCGTGGCCAACGAAGCCGACAATGGCTTGAAAAACAATGTGGGCACGATTGCCATGGCCCGTACCGGCGACCCTCAGTCAGCCACGGCACAGTTTTTCATCAACGTGGCCAATAATGATTTCTTGAACCACAAGAATAAAACCACGCAAGGCTATGGCTACACCGTCTTTGGTCGCGTGACCAAAGGCATGAATGTCGTCAACAGCATTGCCAAAACCAAAACCGGCTACCAAGACGTACCGGTTAAAGCCATCATCATCAACAAAGTCATCGTGCATTAAGCACCCACATAAGGAAACCATACATGATTAAGCTAACCACCAACTTTGGTGACATCGATATTGAATTGGATCACGAAAAAGCCCCAGTGACCGCTAAAAACTTTGAAACCTACGTTTCTGAAGGCTTTTACGACGGCACTATTTTTCACCGTGTGATCGACGGTTTCATGGTTCAAGGCGGTGGCTTTGACAAAGACATGAACCAAAAAAGCACTCATGACACCATTGAAAACGAAGCCGCTAACGGCTTGAAAAACGACCAGTACACCATTGCCATGGCCCGTACTATGGCCCCTCATTCGGCCAGCTCGCAGTTTTTCATCAACGTTAAAGACAACGCCTTCTTGAACTTCACTTCAGCCGACGCCAATGGCTTCGGCTACTGCGTATTCGGTAAAGTTGTGGCCGGTACTGAAGTGGTTGACGCCATCAAGGCCGTTAAAACTGGCAATGCAGGCGGTCATCAAGACGTGCCTAAAGAAGCCGTTGTGATTGAAAAAGCACAAATCGTTTAAGCACCCATGACCCCTTAACGGTCGGGTAGTGCCCTAGGTCACCGAGTTCCTCGGTGGCCTATTTTTATGTTTATTCAAGAAAACAAAGCCTTCTGGACAAATCAGCCCATCGATCCATACAAGGACTTTTTTAGTGATATACTATAATGATGAAGTCAGGCGCCTTGCATATGAGCCCTGACTTTATTTCATGGTCAATACCCATAAAAACAATAGCTTACTATCTTAAAGAAAATACAAGGAAAACGTCATGGATTTACAGCCTCATCCAACCGACATGTCGAATAAGGATCAGCGCAAAACCCTCAAGGGCCTCGCCATTTGCGTGGTGGCCGTTATTGCGGCCCTGGTGGTCTACGCCACCCTGCCCTTTGACGATGCGGCCAATAAAGGCCTCGCCTTATTGGTCTTAATCGCCATCTTATGGCTGACCGAAGCCATTCACGTCACCATTACCGCACTGTTGATTCCGGTGGTGGCCATCGCCATCGGCCTGCCCGAAATGAATACCAAGACGGCGGTATCGGCCTTTGCCGACCCAATCATCTTCTTGTTCTTCGGGGGGTTTGCCCTGGCTTCTGCCCTACACGTGCAGAAACTGGATAAGAAAATCGCCTTCTGGTTGATTTCCTTATCGGGTTCCCACCTTGGGGTCACCGCCCTCGCCATTTTTGGCGTGACCGCCCTGTTGTCGATGTGGATTAGCAACACCGCCACCGCGGCCATGATGTTGCCACTGGCCATGGGCGTGATGAGCCATATGGACGCCAAATCTGAGCGCCCAACCTTTCTGTTTATTTTACTGGGCATTGCCTACTCGGCCAGCATTGGCGGCCTAGGCACCCTGGTTGGCTCGCCGCCCAATGCGATTGCGGCCAAGGCCCTAGGCCTAGACTTTGTCGGCTGGATGAAGCACGGCCTGCCGTTGATGATGGTGCTGTTGCCGATGATGGTTTTGGCCTTATACCTGGTCTTCAAGCCCAAGCTTAACCGTAAAATTGAGGTCAACACCGAAAGCATTCCCTGGACGCCCTCACGCATTATTGCCATGACGATTTTTGTGCTGACCGCAGCGGCTTGGATTGGCGGCAGCTGGATTCAAGAACGCTTAGGCATCAGCAGCCCTGACACCTTCATTGCGCTTTGCGCGGCCGTCTTGGTCGTGGTGTTTGGCGTGACCACTTGGAAACAGGTGTCGGACAACACCGACTGGGGCGTGTTATTCCTATTTGGCGGTGGCTTAACCCTGAGCGCCATTTTAAAAACCTCGGGCGCATCTGAAGTATTGGGCGACCAAGTGGCCACCATCTTTGGCTCGGCCCACCCTTTCATCATCATCTTGGCCGTGACCGTGTTCATCATTGTCTTGACCGAGTTCACCAGCAACACCGCCTCCGCCGCGCTGCTGGTGCCGGTATTTGCCGGCATTGCCGAACAAATGGGCATGCCCGCCTCGGTGTTGGTGATGATGATCGGCATTGGCGCCTCCTGTGCCTTTATGCTGCCCGTGGCCACGCCGCCCAACGCCATCGTATTTGGCACCGGCGTGATCAAACAACGCGACATGATTGTCGCCGGCGGCGTCCTCAACATCATGTGTGTCGTGGTGCTGTCGTTATGGGGTTACTTCTTCCTGATGTAAACCCAGCGTCAGCGGCCTAACGGCCACCCACCCGATGCCACAACGCCACCCAGCAACAAGGGTGGCGTTGTTGTTTTTGGCAGCGATGTGCCCAATACGCCGAGTGGTGAGCATGGTTGATCAATCCTCCCTCACCCGCCCTTTTTTGTATTAGAATAAAGGCCGACGATGCACAATGGCATCGACTTGGCCTTGCCCCAACGGCCACTTCACCATTACCATTACATAAAGTTTCATTTTATTATTGTTTCCCTAAGGAGCCGCTTTACTATGCACAAACCCGAAGAAATCATCTTGGCGATCTTAGGCGTGCTGTTCATCGGCGGCATGGCTTATTTCATTCATGGCTATTACGCCCTGCCTTTGCCATTTGGCCTGTACACCTCGCTGGCCATCGCCCTATGGACGGTGACCCTATTCATGCTGTGGAAGTACAACGCCATGACCTGGCTATGGCCAATTTGGGTCGGCTTGTTTGCCGCCTGCTGGTTTCCCTTACTCAGCTATTGGGCCTCTGGCACCGCCACCGGCCAGCAGGAAACCTTTCTGCTGACCACGCCCTGGTATGACACCGTGACCACCAAAATCATTTTATTTGTGGTCCCCACACTGCTGGCCTATTACGTGGCCTATCGCCTGTATCAAAAGAAAAAAACCAATCTTATTTAATCCATGTTGAATCAAGCGTCCGCCCCCTGCGGACGCTTTTTTTAATGCCCGCGCCCGTGCGTATTCACAAAATCTGTGCGATAATTAAGGCTTATGTTTCATTATCAGTTTCACCCTACTTACGGAGTCATGCCTTATGTCAGACGATAAAAGCAAAGCCTTAAGCGCCGCTCTTGCGCAAATTGAAAAACAATTTGGTAAGGGGTCCATCATGAAAATGGATGGCAGCCACAAAGATGAAAACTTACAGGTAATCTCTACCGGTTCTTTAGGCCTTGACTTGGCATTAGGCGTGGGTGGTTTGCCACGTGGTCGCGTGGTGGAAATTTACGGCCCTGAATCTTCTGGCAAAACCACCATGTGCTTGGAAGCCATTGCGCAAGCCCAAAAAAGCGGCGGCGTGTGTGCCTTCATTGATGCGGAAAACGCCTTTGATCCTGGCTATGCGCGTAAATTAGGCGTGATTGTCGAAAACCTATTGGTGTCGCAGCCGGACACCGGCGAGCAGGCCTTAGAAATTTGTGACATGTTGGTGCGCTCAGGCGGCATCGACATGGTGGTCATCGACTCGGTTGCGGCCTTAGTGCCTAAAGCCGAAATCGAAGGCGACATGGGCGACAGCCACGTGGGCCTACAGGCGCGCTTGATGAGCCAAGCCTTACGTAAACTGACGGGAAACATTAAAAAAACCAACACCTTAGTGGTGTTCATTAACCAAATTCGGATGAAAATTGGCGTGATGTTCGGCAGCCCAGAAACCACCACCGGTGGCAATGCGTTGAAATTTTACGCCTCTGTTCGTCTAGACATTCGTCGTATTGGCCAAATCAAAAAAGGCGACGAAGTGCTGGGCAACGAAACCCGTGTTAAAGTAGTGAAAAACAAGGTTGCCCCACCGTTTCGTCAGGCCGAATTTGACATTCTGTACGGCGAAGGCGTGAGCTGGGAAGGTGAAGTCATCGACCTAGGCGTTAAGTTCGACATCGTCGAAAAATCAGGCGCTTGGTACAGCTACGGCGGCCAAAAAATTGGCCAAGGCAAAGACAACACCCGTAACTGGCTAAAAGACAATCCTGAAGTGGCCACCGAAATCGCCACCAAAATCCGTGATGTAGTGGGCCTAAACGTCGACATTACCGAAGGTAAGCTAGACGAAACCGATGGTACTTTAGAAGAGCTATAAAGCACCGCCACGCCCATAAACGGATGCTCGCCATCCGTTTTTTTGCGTCTTAAGGGAAAAATACCGAGTCATAAGGAGCAGCACACCATGATGAGCTTCGCAACATACCAGGCCTATGTGGCCGCAGGCCATAACCGCATTCCGTTGACCTTAACCGTTTTGGCCGATTTGGACACGCCGCTGTCCTTATACCTAAAGCTGGCGAATAAACCGTTTAGCTACCTCTTAGAATCGGTGGTCGGTGGCGAACGCTTTGGCCGCTATTCGTTTATTGGCCTGCCCTGCCAGGACTATCTCAAAGTCGTCGGCGACACCGTATACGAATACCAAAACCATCAGCTCATCGCCGAACACGTCGGCGACCCGATGGGCTTTATCGAAGCCTATCAGGCCAGCTTTAAAACCCCAGACATTCCTAATTTGCCGCGCTTTACCGGCGGGCTCATCGGCTATTTTGGCTACGAAACCGTGCATTACTTCGAGCCCAAGCTGCCCAAAAATGACAAAAAAGACGTGATCGGCACCCCCGACATCATGCTCATGCTGTCGGAAGAGCTAGCCGTCATCGACAACCTGTCGGGCAAAATCCACCTCATCGTCTACGCCAATCCCGAAGACCCTGACGCCTATCAAAAAGCCTGTAAGCGCCTAGAGGCCTTACGCATCCAAACCCGTCAAAGCTATGCGCTGCCGCTTTCCTTTGGCAGCCAACAAACCGAGCCGGTGAGCGAATACGGCGAAGCCAACTACAAGCGCGACGTGGCCGACATCAAGCAGCGTATTTTGGCCGGCGACTGCATGCAGGTCGTGCCCTCTCAGCGCATGAGCATGCCCTTTAGCGACAGCCCCATCAGCCTATACCGGGCCCTGCGGACGCTCAACCCCTCGCCCTATATGTATTACTACCACTTCGATGATTTTTACATCGTCGGCGCGTCGCCAGAAATTCTGGTGCGCAAAGAGGCCGACACCATGACGGTGCGCCCCATTGCCGGCACCCGCGTGCGTGGCCAAACGCCTGAAGAAGACGCCGCCTTGGCCGCCGACCTGCTCAGCGACCCAAAAGAGGTTTCCGAGCACGTGATGTTAATCGACTTAGGCCGCAACGACGTCGGCCGCGTGGCCAAGACGGGCTCGGTCGTCGTGACCGAAAAAATGTGTATTGAAAAATACTCGCACGTGATGCACATTGTTTCCAGCGTGGAAGGCGAACTGCCGCCGCACACCAAGATGATGGCCGTCCTCAAGGCCGCCTTCCCCGCCGGCACCCTATCGGGCGCCCCCAAGGTCAAAGCCATGGAAATCATCCACGAGCTTGAGCCCAGCAAACGCGGCATTTTTGGTGGCGCCGTCGGCTATTTAAGCTTTAGCGGCGACATGGACGTGGCCATTGCCATTCGCACCGCCGTGATCAAAAACAACACCCTGTACGTCCAAAGCGGCGCCGGCATTGTGGCCGACTCCGACCCTCAATCCGAATGGGATGAAACCCAGAACAAAGCCCGCGCCGTGGTCAAAGCCGCCCACATGGTTCAAGCCGGCTTAGACGCTTAAGAAAGCACACCCACCTATGTATGCACTGGTATTACAACACCCACAGATAGACCAGATTGACCTTGCCTGGCTTTGGCCGTCACTGGGGTTAACCGCCCCCGTGGCCAACAACGGCGTCATCCGCCTCACCCAAGACCAACCCTTTGCCTTGGATGCGGGACAAACACAGCGGCTGTTTGCCGCTAAAATCGAGGTCGCCTGCCTGCCGGACGCCCGCTTAAGCAGCATAGGCCTCATGGTCAGCGACATGGACTCAACCCTGATCACGATTGAGTGCATCGACGAAATCGCCGACCAAATGGGCATTAAGGCACAAATTGCCGAAATCACCGAGCGCGCCATGCAGGGCGAACTGGACTTTCGCGCCTCCTTGATTGAACGCG
>JAGNPU010000235.1 GCA_017989485.1 Neisseriaceae bacterium | reverse complement strand
GCGCCCGCGCGGCCTGCCATTTTGGCGGGGAAAGTGGGCTGGACCCACTATGAGCTGGCCATCGACGCCATGCAGGCTGCTGCGGATGTGCTGTTGGGCGAGCATGATTTTTCTAGCTTTCGGGCGGCGCAGTGCCAGGCCAAGTCGCCGGTAAAGCAGCTGAACCACCTGCGGGTGTATCGTCAGCAGGGGCTGATTTGTTTTGATTTGGCCGCCAGCGCATTTTTGCACCATATGGTGCGTAATATCGTGGGGGCTTTGGTGTATGTGGGGGCAGGGCGATTGAGCGTGGCTGAGTTTCAACATGTTTTCGCCCAGAAAAGCCGCTTGCAGGCACCGCCGACGTTTATGGCCGACGGCCTGTATTTAACCCGCGTACGCTATCCAGCAAAGTTCGACCTGGCTTGGAGTGATACGGCGGCAACATGGTTATGGGGAGACAATAGTGCGGGTTAAGATTTGTGGGATCACCAATGCAGAAGATGCGCGCCTGGCGTGTGCGTTGGGTGCGGATGCCTTAGGGTTTGTGTTTTATGCTGGCAGTGCGCGTCACGTCAGTGCGGCCCAGGCGCAGGCCATCGTGGCCCAGCTGCCGCCGTTTGTGACGGCGGTCGGCCTGTTTGTGAATGCCGAGAAGGCGTTTGTTGAGGCGGTGTTGGCCACCGTGGCTTTGGATGTGCTGCAGTTTCACGGTGACGAAACGCCGGCCTATTGCCAGCAGTTTGGGCGGCCCTACATCAAGGCCGTGCGCGTCGACGGGATGGCCACCATTACGGCGGCCATGACGGATTATCCGGATGCGCGGGCCTTATTATTTGATGCCCACGTCCACGGCAGCTTCGGTGGCACGGGGCAGGCATTCGATTGGACACTTTTGCCAAACCGATTAAATGTGCCTTGGGTCTTGTCGGGCGGCCTAAATGTTCATAATATTGAGGGCGCTGTTTTGGCGACCCAGGCGATTGCGGTGGATGTGTCCAGCGGGGTTGAGCGCGAAAAAGGCCTAAAGTGCCCAGAAAAAATGGCAGAATTTATCAGAGGAGCGAAACGTGCAGGATTATAATTTCCCCGATGCGTCGGGATGGTTTGGTGACTATGGCGGCGTGTATGTGGCCGAAACCCTAATGCCCGCCTTAGAGGCATTAAAGCAAGAATACCTAAAGGCAAAAGAAGACCCTGAGTTTTGGGCGGAATACGAACGTGACTTGGCCCATTATGTGGGCCGGCCTAGCCCGATTTACCACGCCAAACGCCTGAGCGAACAGCTTGGCGGGGCGCAAATTTACTTAAAGCGTGAAGACTTAAACCATACCGGTGCACACAAGGTGAACAACACCATTGGCCAGGCCATCTTGGCCAAGCGTATGGGCAAGAAACGCGTGATTGCCGAAACCGGCGCTGGCCAGCACGGCGTGGCCACGGCCACGGTGGCGGCGCGCTTTGACATGAAGTGCGTGGTGTATATGGGGGCGGAGGACATTAAGCGCCAGGCCCCTAACGTTTATCGCATGAAGCTCTTGGGCGCCGAAGTGGTGGCGGTGGAAAGCGGCACGAAAACGCTGAAAGATGCCTTGAACGAGGCCATGCGTGACTGGGTGACCAACGTCGACGACACGTTTTATATTTTGGGCACCGCTGCCGGTCCTCATCCTTATCCGATGTTGGTGCGGGACTTTCAAACCGTGATCGGGACCGAAGCCAAGGCGCAGATGCAGGCGATGTTAAACCGTCAGCCAGACGTGATTGTGGCCTGTGTGGGCGGTGGGTCGAATGCGATTGGCCTGTTCCATCCTTACATCGACGTGCCCAATGTGCGCATGGTGGGCGTAGAGGCGGGCGGCCATGGCATCGACACGGCAGAGCACTCTGCCCCGATCAATGCGGGCAGCCCAGGCGTTTTGCATGGCTTTAAAAGCTACCTCATGCAGGACGCGCATGGTCAGGTATTGGGGACGCATTCGATTTCTGCAGGCTTGGATTATCCCGGCGTGGGCCCAGAGCACAGTCATTTACACGACATTGGTCGGGCAGAGTATCAAAGCATTAATGACGATGAGGCCTTGGCTGCCTTCCACACCCTGTGTCGTACCGAAGGCATTATTCCCGCACTGGAAAGCAGCCATGCGGTGGCGTGGGCGATGAAAGAAGCGCCGAAGATGAGCCCTGATCAGGTGATTTTAGTGAATTTATCAGGCCGTGGTGACAAAGACATAGACACCGTTGCTCAAGCCTCCGGCATCGAACTGTAAGGGAATGGACATGAGTCGTATTAAAACAACATTTGCCCGCTTGGCGGGTGAAAAAGCCATGATCCCTTTCATCACCGCAGGGGATCCTCATTTAGACGCGACGTTGGCGATGATGCACAGCATGGCGGCCAATGGTGCCGACATCATTGAATTAGGGGTGCCGTTTTCTGACCCGATGGCCGATGGCCCCACGATACAGCGGGCCACCGAGCGCGCCTTGGTACACCACGTGAGCCTGACCGACGTGATGGCCTTGGTGGCGCAGTTTCGTCAAAGCAATGCGGACACGCCTGTGGTATTAATGGGCTATTTAAACCCCATTATGGCCTTAGGGTTTGTGGGCTTTGCGCAGGCGGCCGCTGCCGCTGGCGTCGATGGCGTCTTGACGGTGGACTGCCCAGCGGAAGTGATAGACGAACTGCATGCCGCCCTTGCGGCAGAAGGCCTGGACTGTATTTTCCTGGTGGCGCCGACCACGCCGCAATCACGCTTAAACGTGATCGCGCAAAAGGCCAGCGGCTTTGTGTACTACGTGTCCTTAAAAGGGGTGACGGGTTCAGCAAGCTTGGATATTGCCGAAGTTCAGCGTAAAATAGAGTGTTTACGTCAAGACATAAGCTTGCCCATAGGGGTTGGTTTTGGCATTAAAGACCGTCAAAGCGCCCAGCAGCTGGCGACCGTCGCCGATGCCATCATTGTGGGCAGCCGCTTTATTGAAGAGATTGAGGCCAACCCCGGCAACGAGCCCGAGGCCGTAGGGGCGTTGGTGAAAACATTTAAAACCGCAATTACGGGCTAAGACAGCCTTTTAGGAGTTTATTTTGAGTTGGTTAGATAAGATATTACCGCCAAAAATTAAGATGGGTGGCAACAGCAATAAGGGTGTGCCAGAAGGTTTGTGGGTGAAGTGCCCATCGTGTGACGCGGTATTGTACGCCACCGATTTAGAGAAAAACCTACAGGTTTGCCCTAAGTGTGACCATCATCACGCTTTGAATGCACGTGCACGCATCGCCCTGATTTTGGATGAGGCTGGCCAAGAAGAGGTCGGCCAAAACGTGAAGCCTGTGGATATTTTGAAGTTTAAAGACTCAAAAAAATATTCAGACCGTTTGAGCGCCGCCCGCAAATTAACGTCGGAAGAAGACGCTATGGTGGTGATGAAGGGCAGTATTTATGGTTCGCCCGCCGTGGTGGCCGCCTTCGAATTTAAATTCATCGGTGGCTCTATGGGCTCGGTGGTGGGTGAGAAGTTTGTGCGTGGGGTGCGTGCGGCCGTGGAGATGAATGCGCCGTTTATCTGCGTTTCTGCCTCTGGGGGGGCCCGGATGCAAGAAGGCCTGAGCTCGCTGATGCAAATGACCAAGACCAGTGCGTCATTGCAGCTGTTGACCCATAAAAAACTGCCGTTTATTTCGATTTTGACCGACCCAACCATGGGGGGCGTGTCCGCCAGCTTCGCCTTTTTGGGCGACGTGGTGTTGGCTGAGCCCAATGCCTTAATTGGCTTTGCCGGCCCTCGGGTGATTGAGCAAACCGTACGTGAAACCTTGCCAGAAGGCTTTCAGCGGGCAGAGTTTTTGTTGGAAAAAGGCGCCATCGACAGCATTGTGGACAGACGCCAAATGAAGCAAAAGCTGGCCTCGTTGATTGCCCTGTTAAGCCGTCAGAGCGCGCCTGTGGCGACTGAAAAGTAAGACGGGTTTGGTCGGTAAAAGCAGCGCCTTGAGTCTAAGGCGCTGCTTTTTTTGTCTAGGCCGTCAGCAACAGCAAGAGGCTGCCC
>JAGNPU010000234.1 GCA_017989485.1 Neisseriaceae bacterium | reverse complement strand
ATTTTATAGACGCCGTTCTTTTTGTCTTTAAACACCGGTGTGATGATTGGGCAGGTTAATGTCTGCTTGTCTACGGCTTTGAAATACTCATTCGAAGCGAGGTTAATCAAGGTCTCTTGCCCCCCGTCACGCATATACTGATTGATTTGCTTGGCGATGGTTTGACCCCAATACGCATAAAGGTTGGCGCCCTTAGGGTTGGCGAGCCTAGTGCCCATTTCCAGGCGGTAAGGCTGCATTAAGTCTAGCGGCTTTAAAATACCATACAGGCCTGAGAGTATCCCTAAGTGTTGCTGCAGGTACTCTGTCCCCTTGGGGGACAAATGATAGGCATCTAGGCCTTCGTACACGTCGCCCTTAAACAGATACACCGCCTGCTTCGCATTGGTCAAATCAAACGGCGTTTGCCAGGCGCCAAAACGCTCGGTGTTCAGCACGGCGATTTTGTCTGACACCTTCATCAGTTCGGCAATGGCCTGAGGCGACAGCTTGCGGCAAACCTTAATCAAGGCCTGGCTTTGTGCCAGCAACGGGCTTTGGGTGTAGGCTTGCGTTGGCGCAGGCGTGGTTTCATCTAGGGTTTTGGCCGGTGATAACACAAAAAACATTTCAGTCCCCTTATTGTTCACTATAACAAATCATTTAATTCATTCTATCAGCCCTCTAACGCCCCTCATAGCTTTTAATCATTAACAATGCCGATGGGTCAGTATAAAAAATCTATGGCCGTCAGAAATAAAATTAGAGTGACTATACAAACCCCTTGATCGTGCTTTATGATGGCCTTAAGCCTTTAATGTGATGTCCGCATGTTTTGTTTGAATGAGGTTTTGACACCTTATTTCAAAGCACACGCTGGCCGTTTGACACGGCCCGGTGGCGACGCCACCCGCAGGCTCATAATGATAAATTGCACGATACAAAGGAGTCTATAGATATGTCTCAGAATCATGATTTAGAAAAACGCCGTCAGGCTGCCACGCCCCGCGGCGTCGGCATTATGTGTTCATTTTATGCCAGCAAAGCCAAGAACGCTGAAATTTGGGACACCGACGGCAACCGTTACATTGATTTTGCAGGCGGCATTGGCGTATTGAATACCGGCCACTTACATCCTAAGGTAGAAGCCGCCGTGGCCGAACAGCTGCATCAGTTCAGCCACACCTGCTACCAAGTCGTTCCCTATGAGGCCTATATTGAGGTCGCCGAGATGATTAATGAGCGCGCGCCCGTCGGCGGCGTGGCCAAAACCCTATTTCTGACCACCGGCGCCGAAGCCGTTGAAAACGCGATCAAAATCGCCCGTAGCCATACGGGCCGCCGTGGCGTGATCTCCTTCTTTGGTGGCTATCATGGCCGCACCAACTTCACCCTAGGCTTAACCGGTAAAGTTGCCCCCTACAAAGTGGGCTTTGGCCCTTTTCCTGCCGACATCGTCCACGCGCCCTATCCTAATGAGCTGCACGGCGTCAGCGAAGAAGAAGCCCTGACTGGACTAAAGAAAATCTTTAAATCCAATATTGACCCTACCGACGTGGCCGCCATCATTATTGAACCGATCCAGGGTGAGGGTGGCTTTAACATCACGCCTTACACCTTCTTGCAGGCCTTACGCGACGTCTGTGACGAACACGGCATTGTGTTGATATTTGATGAGGTGCAATCCGGCTTTGCCCGCACGGGCAAACTGTTCGCCACCGAACACACGGGCGTGACGCCTGACTTAATCACCATTGCCAAATCTTTGGCCGGTGGGTTTCCCCTGTCTGGCGTGATCGGCAAAGCCGCCATCATGGATGCCCCAATGCCTGGCGGTTTGGGCGGCACTTATGCCGGCAGCCCCCTCGCGCTAGCGGCGGCCAAGGCCGTGATCCACGCGATTGAAGACGAAGGCCTGTGTGCGCGTGCTCAGGTATTGGGCGACAAGCTCGTGGCCAAGCTGACGTCTCTGGCCAGCACCATACCGTCGATTAAGGCCGTTCGTGGCCTAGGCGCGATGGTGGCGGTTGAGTTCATGCGCCCGGGCACCGACCAGCCCGACCCTGAGTTTGCCAAAAAAGCCCAAACCTACGCCTTAGAACACGGCTTAATCCTATTGACCTGCGGCATGTACTACAACGTGATGCGCTTCTTATTCCCCTTGACCATAGAGGACGAGGTATTCGATGAGGCCTTAGTGACCTTAGAAGCAGCCTTACAGTTCGCCAACCAATAATCCCCCTCGGCGCCCCGCGCCGAGCAACACACTATAGGTGTGTCTACACACACAGGAGCACAGAAATGCAATTAAAAGACTCAAGCTTGTTCAAACAACAATGTTACATTGATGGCCAATGGCTAGACGCCGACAGCGGCCAAACCTTAACCGTCACCAACCCGGCCACCGGCGCGGTGTTGGGCACGGTGCCGAAGATGGGCCAGACGGAAACCTTAAAAGCGGTGGCTGCCGCCGAAGCCGCCATGAAAATCTGGAAAAAAACCCCGGCCAAAGCGCGCGCCACCATTTTGCGCCGCTGGTTTGATTTGATGATGGCCAACCAAGACGACCTGGCGGCCATTCTGACCGCAGAACAGGGCAAGCCCCTGGCCGAAGCCAAAGGCGAAATCGCCTATGGGGCGTCTTACATCGAATGGTTTGCCGAAGAAGGCAAACGCGCCTATGGTGACATCATTCCGTCCAATGCCCCTGACCAGCGCGTGCTGGTGACCAAAGAGCCTATTGGCGTGTGCGCGGCCATCACGCCTTGGAACTTCCCTAATGCGATGATTACCCGCAAGGTGGCCCCTGCCTTGGCCGCTGGCTGCGCCATTGTGGTGCGCCCTGCCACCGCCACGCCATACTCTGCGTTTGCCATTGCCGAACTGGCCGATCGTGCCGGCCTGCCTAAAGGGTTGTTAAGCATCCTCACCGGCGGCTCTACCGACATCGGCGCCGTCTTAACCGAACACCCCGTGGTGAAAAAATTCAGCTTCACGGGCTCTACGGAAGTCGGCAAAAAACTGATCGCCCAATGTGCCACCACGGTCAAAAAAGTATCGATGGAACTCGGCGGCAATGCACCCTTCATCGTGTTTGACGATGCTGATTTGGATGCGGCGGTCACGGGTGCGATGATTTCTAAATTCCGCAACGTGGGCCAAACCTGCGTGTGTGCCAACCGCCTATACGTGCAAGCCGGCGTCTATGATGCGTTTGTGGCCAAGCTGACCGCGGCCGTCAGCGCCATGAAGGTCGGTAATGGCGTCGAAGAAGGCGTACAACAAGGCCCGATGATTGATGCGGCGGCGGTCAAGAAAACTCAGGAACACATTGACGATGCCGTGGCCAAAGGTGCGCAAATCGTCTTGGGCGGCAAGCCCCATGCCCTAGGCGGTAACTTCTTTGAGCCAACCATTGTGAAAAACGTAACCCAAGACATGAAGGTGGCCAAAGAGGAAACCTTTGGCCCCTTGGCGCCGGTCTTTAAGTTCACCACCGAAGAAGAAGCCATTCAGTACGCCAACGACACCGAGTTCGGCCTAGCCAGCTACTTCTACGCCCGCGACGTGGGCCGTATTTTCCGCGTGGCCGAGGGCTTAGAATATGGCATGGTGGCGGTGAACTCAGGGATTCTGTCTAACGAAGCCGCGCCTTTTGGTGGCACCAAAGAATCTGGCCTAGGCCGTGAAGGCTCTAAGTATGGGATAGAAGATTACCTAGAAATCAAATACACCCTACTGGGTGGGTTGTAACCGCGCGACACCTCTGTTGCGCCCATTGTATAAATAGGTAAATCATCGATCAAAAAAGTCCTCTGTTCAGAGGACTTTTTATTTTTTTAGCGCTGGGCGCCTCCAAAACCGTCGTTCAGCCACAGGCTTAGCGTAAAGTATGGTAAACAAATGTAAACACAAAATCCAACTTATGCCTATTGAGTATCGGCCCACCCAAACGAAACGCCACTGAGTTCACATACGCCGTCACCCAAACAGGTGGTTTATTGTAGCGCCCCAAGAATCCCTTATAATCTCAAACAATTGATTTAAAATAAATTAAACAACA
>JAGNPU010000233.1 GCA_017989485.1 Neisseriaceae bacterium | reverse complement strand
GGCCAAAACATGACCCTTAACGAGGGCAGCCGCTTAAGCGTATTGGGCTATTTTAAAGACTCTACCGTACAAAGTGGTGCCGACGTCACCATCAGCAAAACCACGCAAATTGCCGCTGGGGGGTTCCACACAGGCCGGCCTGCGACGGCCAGCAATATTCAAATAGATCAAGGCGCCCTCATCAATGTGTTTGATGAAGGCACCCTACGCGACTCACACATCGAAGGCACCGTTTACACCACCACCACAGACAAAAATAGAGACCGCGGTGGCTATGCGATCAACAATACCGTCAGCGGCACCGGTAAACTTTATGTTTATCTGGGTGGCTCATCTGAAGGCACCCAAATTAACCAAGGTGGGATGGAGTATGTCCAGCAACAAGGACAATCTGACGGCACCCTCATCAATGCTGGCGGCAAACAGTCCGTCACTCAGTTGGGCACCGCCAAAAATACCGTCATCAATGATCAAGGGATACAGCAGGTCAGCAATCAAGGCAGCGCCATCGGCACCGTCGTACACGCCGGGGGGTCACAGCTGGTCTACAACACCGCCACCGTGACCGACAGCGTGGTGCATGGCGAACAGGTCTTGTTTGAAAACACCGCTGGTAAAGGCGCCGCCACGGCTGAACGCACCAAAGTGTATGGCGATGGCAAACAACGTGTCCAAAATGGCGCCACCGCCACCGACACAGAGCTGTTTGACCAAGGCGTGCAGTCTGTCTATACCGGCTCAAGCACCCACAACACCAGCATCAATCATCAAGCCAAGGCCTGGATTGCCAAAAACGCCCAGGCCACAGGCCTCACCACCGTGAGCGACAAAGGCCAACTACAACTACAGGCCGCCGATGGTAACAACGGCGCCTATGCCGCACACGTTGTCCTCAACGGCACGGACGCCACGGCCATTGTGATTGCCGGCGCCAACGCCACCGACGAAGCCCGTATTGGCTTGCTCAACGGCGACGGTCAAATCCGCTTCGTGCCCA
Organism: Neisseriaceae bacterium; assembly: GCA_017989485.1. GTDB lineage: Bacteria > Pseudomonadota > Gammaproteobacteria > Burkholderiales > Neisseriaceae > JAGNPU01. The sequence continues at coordinate 3,052 of JAGNPU010000233.1, read as the reverse complement.
ACGGTCATGGCTTTACCCGCCTGAACGTGGACGATTTAGCGGGCAATCTGCACTTCTTGCTCAACACCGAAATCAATGGCCAAGCCGGCGATTACGTCACCATTCAAAATGGCCAAGGCCAACACAAGGTCACCGTGGCCGATTCGGGTGCCGAGATCACCCAACCTGGCGAACGTAGCCTCGACTTAATCACCGACCACAGTGCTGGCGCGCAGTTTAGCCTGGCCGCACTCAACGGCGCCAACATCAACGCCGTCGACGGCGGCTCCTACCTGTATTACCTGCATGAGCGCACGGAAAACGGTGAAAAAGTTTGGTATTTGTCTGCCAGCAAAGACGGCGAAACCATTACGCCTGAGCCTGAGCCACAACCCGAACCAGAGCCAAAACCACAGCCTGAACCACAACCAGAACCTCAGCCTAAGCCGCCCTTAGTCGACGGCGACACCAGCGGCCTTGATGCCTCATTCAACACCCAGGCCATGCTGGCCATGGCCGCAGCACCCAAGTTCATCTTTAATAATGAATTAAACAACCTGCGCTTTAGACAGGGTTCGTTAAAAGAAAACGCGGGTCAGGGGGGCGTTTGGGCCCGCACCTTGGGCGGTAAAACCAACGCCCATAGCGGCAACACTCACTTTGCCTTAGAACAAGCGGGCATTGAGGCCGGTGTCGACACCGTGATTGACTCTGAGCGTGGCCAAACCCTCATCGGCGGCTTCACCAGCTGGGGCACGTCGGATGTGAAACACGCCAAAGGCGGCACCAGTAAAATCATCAGCAACAGCCTGGGCGCTTATGCAACCTATTTTGACCAATCGGGCCTGTATGTAGACGGCGTGCTGAAGCTCAACCACTTTAGAAACAAGCTTCAGGCCAAAAGCCCTACTGGCTCTGCCATTAATGGCGACTACAGCCAAAACGCTTTTGGGGGTGCGGTGGAAGCCGGCTTTAAATTCACCCCGGCCGATCAATACTTTGTTGAACCGTATGCTCGCCTGTCCTACGTCCATGTCAAAGGCGCCAACATGACCCAAACCGGTGCCAAACCGATGAGTGTCAAAATTGATGCGCACAAATCGACCACCACTGAATTAGGGGTCAGCTTGGGCAAAGACATACAGTTGGGTAAAACCTTATTCACACCTTATGTCAAAGCAGCCTGGGCACACGAATTCCAGAACAATCAACGCATCACCACCAATAATGCCGTGACCTGGGGGAATGATTTTTCTGGCAGCGTCGGTAAATTTGGGCTGGGCTTTAACGCCAAACTCAACACCACCACCGCCCTGTTTACCGAAATCAACTACACCAAGGGCAGCAAGGTAGAAGCCCCGGTTCAAGTGAACCTAGGCCTACGCCACCAGTTTTAAGCCACACCTGCTGAATACGGCCGCTCTTCGGAGCGGCCTTTTGCGTCCCAGTAAAAAGCCCCTGAGTGCGAACACACTCAGGGGCAAACACAGACCCTCGGTTACATGCGGATGATGGGCTTAATCACCTTGCCTGAAGCCGAATCGGCAAATGCCTGATTAATCTCTTCTAGAGGATAAAAAGCCACCAGCTCATTGATGGGGAAGCGCCCTTCACGATACAGCGCCACCAGCTTCGGAATCAGCAGCTGCGGCACCGCATCGCCCTCTATCACCCCCACCAGGGTTTTGCCTTCCCCCATTAAGTCTTGCTGGATGTTAAAGGTGACTTCACCGGTAAAGCCCACAATGGCCACCGTCCCTAAGGCCTTAATCGCGTGCACGGCTTGCAACACAACCGGCGCTACCCCCGTGGTTTCCACCGCATAATGAGCGCCTTTACCCGTGATCTCCTTCACGGTGGCCACCACATCGGCGTTTCGACCATTAATCACCGCCGTGGCACCCAGCTTCTGGGCCAAGGCCAAACGATGATCGTGCACATCGACCGCAATGATGTGACGGCACCCTGCGATTTTCGCCGCCATGATCGCGCTCAAGCCCACGGCACCGGCCCCAAACACCACGATGTTTTCGCCAACCTTAGGCGCCAATCGGTTCATGACCGTCCCCGCGCCGGTTTGAATGCCGCAGCCCAATGGCCCTAGCAACATCAGCTCTTCCTCATTCGCCACGTCCACCACCACGACTTGGTCAGCCTTCGCCACCACATATTCGCTAAACGACGATTGCCCAAAGAAAATCGACAGGTCTTGTTCGCCTAAATGATAAGGCGTGCTGCCCTCTAAGGTACGTCCGTCAAAATTCAGCTGATTAAACTGCTCACAGGCAGATGGGTGTGCGGTCAAACAGTTTTCACAATGCTGGCAAGAAGCAAAGCTCAGCACCACGGCATCACCCACTTTGACGCCACGCACATCGGCACCAATGGCCTCGACGATGCCCGCGCCCTCATGACCCAATACCGCCGGCATGGCCACTAGCCCGGCCAAAGTTTGCGCCACGGCATCGGTATGGCACACGCCCGCCCCCACGATTCTGATCTTCACTTCATCGGCCTTAGGGGGGTCTACGGTAATGTTTTGTATCACAAAGGGTTGTTGGTGCGCGAACACCACGGCGGCTTTACTGGTCATCATCTGCTCCTTATCCTAGTAAAAATTTAACTTTACAATCAAGCTTCAAACCCAGTTTAGGCCTTTTTCAGACAATAAAAAAGGGGCGTCACCATCAAAATGGCCCGCCACTCACAACGACGATTCAAGCGCCTGTGGGGTACCCTGATGAAAACGCAATAACCATTGCCCAGCCACGCATTGCCATAACGATGTCCGCAGTGTGGCCTCACCCGGCCCACCGCCCGCCGTCACGCCATGGCTCTGATAGTGTAACAAGGCCATGTCTGGCGCCAGCTGGACCAAACGAAACCCACTGGCCACGATGGCTGATGGCGCTTCCATCGGCAGGTCACGCAACACGTCGGCACGATCATAGCGGCGACCCGATCGCCCGATTTCTTCAAATTCCGGATGCAATAGGGCCGACAGCGCCACATGGCTTTGACGCGTTTCGGCCTGATGCAACGCACGTTCTTGAGCCTGCAATAAACCAGACAA
>JAGNPU010000232.1 GCA_017989485.1 Neisseriaceae bacterium | reverse complement strand
AGGCATTTGATACCGTGGTCAACGACGGTGGTTTGCAGCGTATTGAAGGGTTTCGCCCAGGGGATAACCAAGCCTCTGAGGGGTTTGACACCATCGTGAACAGCGGCGGCAAGCAGTATGCCCAAGGGGGCGGCGTCGCCTATCGAACCATAGTGAACGCCGGTGGCCAGCAGTATGCCTATGATGACGGCAGCACCCATGATGTGGTGATTAACGGCGGCCGCCAATACGTACAGGGCGGCGGCTTGGCGCATGACACCGTGGTGAATGATGCTGGCATGCAAATCGTGTACAGCGGCGGTGAAAGCCAGGGCACGGTGCTTAACCAAGGCGGTCGCCAGCAGGTTTATGCCACGGCCAACGGTGTCGGTCAGGCACGGGGCACGGTGATTAACGAGGCGGGTCAGCAAATCGTGCTTGACGGCGGTGTGGCCACGGATACGCTGGTCAACGGCGGCAAACAGTCGGTGTACGCCACCGAAAAAGGCTTTGGTCTGGCGCACAATACCGTGGTGCAAAATGGGGGCGTACAGAGCGTGTACAAGCAGGGCGTGGCCACCAATACCCAAATCAACGTGGGCGGCACGCAAGTGGTGCAAAGCGGTGGCCGAGTTGAAAATACCGTGGTGAATGGCGGCGTGTTTGACGTGCGCAATGATGGCGTGGTCAACGGCGTGGTCAAGGCCAATAGTGGGGGTGTGTGGATGAATGCGGCCGCCACGTCGATTAATAATGTGGCCGACCTTGAGCTGTTGGGCGCCGATGCCTATTTGAAAATCGGTGCGGCAGAAGGCCTAGAGGGCCGACAGCAGGCGGGTTTGCAAACCCTAATGAATAACGGCAAGGTGTTGTTTAGCGACGTGACCATGGACACCACCCAGGCCAAGAACGACTTTACCCGGATGACCCTAAACGTGGGCAAGCTCAGCGGCAGCGGCCTGTTTGGCATGCACGCTGACGTAGGGGCCAAAGAGGGTGATGTGTTAAACGTCACCGACACCCTGGCGACCGACAGCCACAACGTGTTGTACATCGCCAATAATGGCGCCGCCGAGGCCACGGTGGATGACGTATTGACCATGGTCACCACGGCCAGCGGCGGTGACGCCAAGCAGTTTACCTTGGCCCATCAGGTGGAACAGGGGGGGTATTTGTTTGATTTACGCCAAAGCGGTCATGACTGGGAGCTGTATGGGGTCCAGCGTGATGAGGGTGAGGAAGAGGGCAAAGAGCCTGAAGAAGGGGGCAACAACGGTGGCGAAGAAGGCGGCAATAACGGCGGCGGTGAGTTAACCGAATCGGCCCAAGGGGGCGGTGGCTTTTTGAACGCCAGTTATTTATTAAACTATGTGGACACCCAAAGCCTGATGCAACGCATGGGGGATTTGCGCCAGGATGGCCAGCGTCGCGGCCAAGAGGGCGATGTTTGGGTTAAGGGTTATACCGGGCAGCTCAGCGGATTTTCTGGTTCGGCGCTGCGTGGGATGGACATGGATTACGACGGCGTGCAGCTGGGCTTTGACCGCACGGGCTTTGATTTTGCGGGTGAAGGCAATGTGTATTTGGGCGGCTTTGTCGGCCATAGCCAAGGCAAGCCTAAGCAGGACAAAGGCCGCAGTAAGGTAGAAAGCAACAGCATCGGCCTGTATGGTGTGTACACCGCACCCGACGGCACCTATGTGGATGGCGTGGTCAAATACACCCGCATGAGCAATGAGTTTGAGGGGCAAAATACCGCTCAAGAGCGCATTAAAGGCAAGGGCAAAACCAATGGCTACAGCCTTTCGGTTGAGGCTGGCAAACGTGTCGACGTGTATCAGGCCCAGGCGGGTAAGCTGTACGTAGAGCCGCAAATGCAGGTGACGTTTGGTCATCAGGGCGGCACCACGGTCAAGGTCAATGACGGATTAAATGTGCGTTTGAATGGGTATGACTCGATTTTGGGCCGTGCCAGCATGGTGCTCGGCTACGCCGTAACCGAGACGGCCGTCCCTTTTAACGTGTATGTGAAAACCGGCCTCGTGCGGGAGTTTGATGGCGACGTTGATTTTTACTTGAATAAGAGCAGGGAAAGCCATAGCTTTAAGGGCAATTTCTGGGACAATGAAATTGGCATCAGCGCCCAATTTAAGAAACAGCACGCCGTGCACGCCGATTTTGGCTACGCCAGCGGTGACCGTTTTGACAAAAAGCAGGTGAATTTAAACTATCGCTACGCCTTTTAACCCTCGTGGTTGAGACCGCGCCCTTCAGATGTTTTCTGAAGGGCGTTTTTTGTGGGCGTGATTGCCGATTGTGGGGCAAGGGGCTATGCTGGTGGCACCTATGTGAAGGAGGGTGTGCCATGACCAATCAGCATCAGGCCTATCTGGCCACCAGCATCCAGATGCTCATCATTGGTTTGTCGTTTATGTTTGTGAAAATCAGCCTGGTGGATGCGCCGGTACCAGACGTTTTGGCCCACCGCTTTAGCGTGGCGTTTGTGGCGGCCAACGGCTTGTTGTGGCTGCAAAAAAAGCCTTTGCCTTTATCGTGGGCGAGCCTGCGTTCGGTAGGGCTTTTGGTGTTGCTTAACCCCGTGCTTTTTTTTGGGTTTCAGGCCTTAGGCCTGTCGTTGTTAAGCTCGGTTCAGGCGGGCATAGTGTTCGCCACCGTCCCCGTTTTTGTGCTGCTGTTGGCGGCGCTGTTGTTGGGCGAACGCACCACTATGGCGCAGAGGGTGTGCGTGCTGTTGGCCATGTCTGGCGTGGTGTGGGTGTCTTTATGGGGAGGCTTGGCATCGGGGTTTGATCTGGGCGGCGGCGGATTCATCCTACTGTCGGCGCTGTCGTTGGCACTGTTTACGGTTTTGACCAGAAAAGTACGGCACGATCATGATGTTTATCAGCTGACCTATTTGATGACTTTTGCCGGCTGTGTGGGGTTTAACCTAGTGGCCTTGGGCCAGCACGTATATCACGGCAACGTGGCGGCCTTTTGGGCGCCGTGGACGCGACCGGCGTTTGCCTGGTCTATGCTGTATTTAGGCATTTTGTCATCGTTATTGACGTCGCTGCTGTCGGTGTTCGCGCTGTCCAAAATCGAGGCGTCTAAAATTGGGGTGTTTAACCATTTAACCGTCATCATCACCGTGGCGGCCGGGGCGATTTTTTTACACGAACCCATTTATGGCTATCATTTTGTGGGCATGGGCATGATTTTGATCGGCGTGTTTGGCAGCCAGTATTTTGCCCCTAAGACGCTGGCGCCATAGGGCGATGTTCATCCCGATATTGACAAAGAAAGCAATCATCTGTACATCATTTATATGAAAGATATTTTAAATATGTTTCATTCAATCTTATTCGAAAAAAGAGGGCTAATATGTTCAAGAAATGGTTATTAATGACGGTCATGGTGTTCGGGCTGAGCGGTTGTGGGTACAACACCATGCAGCAAGAAGATGAAGCCGCCAATGGCGCCTGGTCAGAAGTCTTGAATCAATATCAACGCCGTGCGGATTTGATTCCCAACCTAGTGAACACCGTGAAGGCGTACGCCAAACATGAACAGGGCGTGCTGGTGGCGGTGACGGAAGCGCGTGCCAAAGTAGGCCAAATGCAAATCAGCGCCGATGGGCCGATGGATGAGGCGCAGCTGGCAAAGTTTCAAGCGGCGCAAGGTGAGCTGAGCTCGTCGCTGTCACGCTTGCTCATGGTGTCTGAACGCTATCCAGACTTAAAGGCGGACGCCAACTTCCGTGACCTACAGGCCCAGCTTGAAGGCACAGAAAACCGCATCGCGCTGGCGCGTAATCGGTATATTGACACGGTCCGGGCATACAACACCACCGTGCGTTCTTTTCCCACCAATTTGGTGGCCAAGGTCACGGGCATGAAGATTCGCCCTCAGTTTCAAGTGGAAAACGAGGCGGCCATTTCAAAACCCGTCACCGTCAACTTTGACGACGTGGCCCCTGCGAATCAGGCCGAATCTGCACCTGCTGGTCAATAATCATGGTGGCATGGCTTAAGTACGGCCTATTGCTGACGCTTGGCCTCAGCTGGGGC
>JAGNPU010000231.1 GCA_017989485.1 Neisseriaceae bacterium | reverse complement strand
CCGTTGCGTTGTGCCATGGCCGCGCCAAAACAGAGGCATCCGGTGGCATAGGCCCAGAACAGGCGGTGGCGGTGGCGCAAACCGGAGTGGATTTTATTGCCATGGGGTGGTTGACCCACAGCAGCAAGGCATTGGACATTGGATTTGATGTCTTGCCTATGCCTTAATGGCCTTAAAAAAACCGCCCTGAGGCGGTTTTTTTAATCTTGGGCTGATAGTGACGCCGCGGTGACGCCGCTGGCGTCTAAGCGCAAATAGCCACCTTCGCTGCCGTACCAATCTTGAATCACAAAGCGCTGGAGGGCGCGTCCTGCGACCTCGTGCTGGTGTGTGGCTGGACGATGGGTGTGGCCGTGGATCAAATCGGCGCCAGGATGGGCGCTCATTAAGGCCTGTACGCCGGCCTCGGTGGCGTCAGAAATGGCGCTCTTGCCGTTCTCGGCCTTGCTGCCTTCCGACATCTGCCGTATTTGTGCCGCCAGAACGCGCCGTTCGGCCAATGGCTTGCTCAAAATCATGGCCTGCCACTGTGGGTTGCGCGCCTGTAGGCGAAACTGTTGGTAGGCCAAATCGTCGGTACACAGGCTGTCACCATGGCATAAAACATAGGCGTGGCCATATAAGGTCAAGGCATGCGGCTCTTCTAACAAGGTCGCGCCGGTGGTTTGGGCGAAGGCTAGGCCAAACAAAAAGTCACGGTTGCCGCGCATCACGAACAGGGGCGTGCTTTGACTGAAGTCGCGCAGCAGCTGTAGCTGGCCTTGAATAAAAGGGCTGTCATCGTCATCACCGATCCAAGCATCAAACAGGTCGCCTAGGATGTATAAGGCGTCTATTGTGCCTGCCCAGTCCTGTAGTTTTTGCTTAAACAAGGCGTTTAGCGCCGGCGTGTCGGCCGCCAGGTGTAAGTCCGCAATCATGATGGTCTGGTTCATGCGTCAGCCTTTGCAAGGGTTTGGGCGTAATCGGCTTCGTTAAAACCTGCCTGAGCGTGGCCGGCGTGGACCAAGACGGGGCGCTTAATCATCGAGGGGTGGGCCACCATCAGCGCAATGGCGACATCGGTGTCTTCGGCGCTGGCCTGTTCGGTAGGGCTGAGCTGGCGCCAGGTGGTGCCACGCTTATTCAGGAGGGTGCTTAAAGGCACATCTTGCAACCATGTTTTGATCAATTCGGCGGTGGGCGCTTGTTTTTTGAAATCAATAAACGTATAAAGACAGGACTGCTGGTCTAGCCAGGTGCGGGCTTTTTTGACGGTGCTGCAGTTGGGAATCCCGTATAATAGTGTGGTCATGGATTGGTTCCTTCGAATGGTTTGGGCTATTGTAGCGAATTTAAGCGCAATTGCCGACTGATTACTTTTAACTGAATTTTTTATTATAGTTGATATTGCATGTTAAAGAAGAGTGCGTCTGTGGTGTCGGGCCTGCTGCTGGCGGGCTTGCTGGTCGGGTGCTCCGAACCGGTAGAGAATACGTCTAATGACGTGTTGCAACAGGTGGTGGATGGCTTTTTACAGGAAAAATCGGTGTGCATGCCCTTGGCGCTGACCGAGCTCAATGGCGAGTTAAGCCCAGGCGTGCAAGGCATGTTGGGTGAGCCCATTATTAAAGTGCCGCTGGGTGCCGAACAGGGGGACGTGCCGGTTGCGGCCTTTGCCCAAATGCAGGCTTTGGTGAATGCGGACATTTATGCGCCGTTTGCGAAGGACGTTGTGCTGCTGCCGGGGCGATCTGGCGTGGTGCCGGCACAGGTCTATCAGCTGACCGACAAGGGCCGCCAGTTCGTATACGACTCACGCTTTGGGGATTTGTTTTGCATGGGCAATGAACGGGTCAAGCGGATTATGGCGCGAGAAGACGCCACGGACAAAACGCCTAAAGGCCGTTTTTTGGTGCATTTGAGCTATGAGCCAGAATTCGTGATTGAGCCTTGGGCCCAGGCCTTGGCCGATGCGGGCAATCAGCAGCTGGCACGGCTCATCCGCCCCGGGCAAATCTCGCGCACGACCTTGGTCTACGCCGAAGGGAAGTGGCAGGACAGCCGTCAGTATTACAAACTGAATAAATAGGCCTGGCTCAGGCCAAGCAAAAGCCGTTGCGATGAAGCAACGGCTTTTTTGCGTCCAGCCTATAGGCTGAGGTCAAACAGCATTAACACCAAGGGAATGGTCACGATGGAGCACACCGTTGACCAGGTCACCATGCTGGCCATGCTTTGGTCGTCGCCCCCCATTTGCTTGGCCAAAATATAGGCATTGCCTGCCGTGGGCAAGGCCGCAAACACAATGGCCACTTGCGCGGCAATGCCGTTTAAGCCCGCCAGGCTGAGCAAGGACCAAAGCAAGGCCGGCAGGAGCAAAAGCTTTAGGACGCCGGCCAAGGTAATGGCGGTCAGTTGCTGCATATTGACCCGAATGGTGAGACCGGCACCCACGGCCAATAGGCTTAAGGGCGTGGCGGCGGCCCCAATTTGGGTCAGGAAAATACTGATGACCTGGGGCAGACTGATGTTGAGGGTGGGCAGCAGCAGGCCGATGGCCGAACCCACGATTAAGGGATTTTTAATCAAGGTCAGCAATAGTTTGGCGATGGACTGTTTCTTGCTTTGACAACATTTGCTCAACACCATGACGCTGGTGATGTTGGCAAAAATAATGCAATAGGCCAGGAATATGCCCGACAGCGCCAAGCCTTCAGGCCCGAGCAAAGAGCCGCTGAGGCTGATGAACATAAAGGTGTTGAAGCGGGTGCTGCCTTGGAAAATCGAGCTCAGCGTCGGCAAGGGAAAGTGAAACAGCCACTGGCTGGCCAGCGACAACAGCCCTATCGTCGCCGTGCTCACCAGCGTCAACAGAATCACGATTTGGATGTTGCTGGCGCTGAAGTCGGCTTGGCTAATGCTCATGATCAGTAAGGAAGGAAACAGTAGGTAATAGGTGAGGCGTTCGACGCCCTGCCAGAAAAAACCGTCGGTGATGAAGTTTCTTTTTAACAGAAAGCCCAGTGCAATTTGAAAAAACGTGGGCAGGACGGCTAATACGGTAAACAGCATAGAGGGCTCTTTTGTCTTGTGTAGGATGTGTGTTGGTTTTATGGTTTGATTATAGGCCGAATGGGCTGTGATTTATAGTCTTGGCTGGGCGAGGGCGACGAAGCCCCGGTGGACAGGCGTAAACAAAGCAAAGGCGGAGCCTTTGCTGTCGTGGGCGGTGGCGGGTCATAAGCCTTTTAAATAAGCCCCGCAAATACTCAGTAGGCGCTTGGTCTGATCGACTGTGGCTGCTTTGACGGCTTCAGCGTGCTGCATGACGCCGTTACCGTCTATGGTGGCGCTGGTGCCATAGGGGTTGCCGCCGGCCGCAAACGTAGACGCATTGACGTAGCCTGCGGGCACGATGATGGCGCCCCAGTGTTGCATTACGGTGTAAATGCTGTGAATGACGTGCTCTTGGCCCCCGTTAGGGTTTTGTGCGCTAGACAGCGCGGTGACAAACTTATTGGCCAGCTTGCCTTGGGCCCATAGGCCGCCCTGCAGGTCTAAGAATTGCTTCATTTGGCTGGCCATGATGCCAAATCGTGACGGTGTCGAGAAGAGGATGGCGTCGGCCCACTCCAGATCGGTGCTGCTGGCTTCGGGAATGTGGGCGGTGGCGTCGACGTTTTGTCGCCAAAGCGGGTTGCCGTCAATGGCGGCGGCAGGGGCGAGTTCGTGGACTTTACGCAGGCGTACTTCTGCGCCCGCCGCTTCGCCAGCAATCTGTGCCCATTTGGCAAGCTGGGCGTTGCTGCCGGTGGCGCTGTAAAAGACGATGAGCAATTGGGTGGCCATGGCGTCATTCCTTAAGTGATTGTAAATAAGTCGTTTATAGGTTAATCCTACGACAGATTGGGCCGGGGATCAATCGTTTTGTCTGGCCGTTTTGAGGCCGTTGCTGTGCGTTGAGGGCATGCCTTGATGGGGCGTTATTTGCTCGTGTATGGGGGGCGCCTACGGCAGAAATAGGCCGTTTTTGTGGGGGGCAAGGCAAAGAATGAGGCGATTAAAGTATCT
>JAGNPU010000230.1 GCA_017989485.1 Neisseriaceae bacterium | reverse complement strand
TGTTGTTAGAGGGCAGTACCGACAAAAAGCGGATTTATGAAATCTACCTTAATGTGATCGAGTGGGGTCACGGCGTGTATGGGGCGGAAGCGGCCAGCCAGTATTATTTTAAACGCTCTGCCGATAACTTAACCAAAGCTCAGGCCGCCCGCTTGGCGAGCATGGTCACGCGTCCGCGGTTTTATGATGAACACCGCCAGTCTCGGGCCTTGTCCAACAAGACCAACATCATTAATCGACGCATGAATGCGGTGACCGTGCCCAAGTAACGTTTTTTTGGGCGCCAAACGGCCGCCCAAAAAAATGCCCCTTAACGAGTAAGGGGCCAAAAAAGGAACACAAACCACTACCAAAAATCGTTACGTTGTGATGTGGGTCAGGGCTATGCTCTGATCGTGCGACATCACGGCCAATAAATCTTCGGGCTTAATCTGATAAGCCTGGCCAAATCCCAAAACCAATCGCCCGTGTTGTGGCGTCAGTTCAAATAAATCAAAATCGTTTAAGCTCACCAATAAATCTATGGTTGGCCCCGTACGGGCTTTAAGCTGCTGTATGGCCTGCTCAAATAGGGCCGAGGGCCGTGGCATCATGCTGGCCTGCGCCACCCAGCTTAGGCGCGCTCTGGCATACAGGTTGCGCGTGTCTTGCTCATCTTCGATCAACATAATGCTGGCCTGAGGCCGCTCGATTAAGTGCTGAGTGTGTTCCGCCAATGCCGACACAAAGACATAGTATTTGCCTTCAATCAGGGCGTAAGGGCTGTAGCTAATATGCGGCTGACCGTTCTGTGTTTGCGTGGCCATCATCAAGGTTTTGCTGCGGCCATGTAGGTCTATGAGGCTGTCGCTTAGCTGTCTGGCTGTTTTTTGGGTACTCATGTGTGCGGCTCTTTAGTTGGGTGACCATGGAACACATCATACAGGGCTTTTTTCTACATGGGAATGGGAATTATTATCATTAAGAAGCGATTCTGATTAAGTTGCTGAAACAAAAAAGAATATAGTTGCGCTGGGCGTGGCGGCCATGGCCTGGGTGGCGAGGCATGCAGGCATAAGCCATAGACAAAAAAAAGGCCCCTTGGGCGAACCAAGGGGCTTGAAAAGGAACACAAACCACTACCAAGAACGAACTATACAGACTTTGTTTCTGTTTGTGAATAGGAATTGTTATCATTCGCATGGTTAATGTGTTAAGTATTTGATATTAGTCGGGTTAAAGTTTTCCCTTGGGTGGGCTGTGAGGCGTTTTAACCTGCTTTGGCGCACAGGTTACGGCCAAATAAAAGCCAAGCAGTTTGCTTGGCTGGGTGTCTGGGGGCGGGCCTAGGGGTTAAAACAGGCTGGCAAACAGCACGCGGATGGGGTGGTCTGCCTCCATCAGCAGCTTGATGGCCATAAGACAGCAAATGGTGATCAACATCGGCTTCACCACCTTGGCGCCGGCCTTCATGGCAAAGCGAGCGCCGAGCTGGGCGCCGATGAACGAGCCCACGGCCATGGTCAGGGCCAAGGCCCAAATAATCTTGCCGTAGGTCAGGAAGATCAGCAGCGCCCCAAGGTTGGTGGCGGCGTTTAATACCTTGGTATGGCCAATGGATTTAATGATGCCATAGCCCATGAGCGACACAAAGCCCAAGGTCAGAAAAGAGCCCGTGCCTGGCCCAAAGATGCCGTCGTAAAACCCGATGGCGGGCACGACGGTCAGGCCAAAGGCAAAGGCCGACATTTTGGGTGTGCCGTCTATGTCGGTGAGCTTGGGCGAAAAAATAAAATAAAGCGCCACCGCGATCAGCAGAATTGGCACAAAGCCTCTTAAGACCTCGGGCGGCAGCAGGTTGACCGACAGGGCCCCCAGCAGCGAGCCTATGCCAGCGCTCAGGGCCATGGGCCATATCTTGGTCCAGCTGACCACGCCTTTGCGAATAAACGTCAGGGCGGCCGATACGCTGCCTACAGAGGCCTGTAGTTTGTTGGTGGCCAGTGCAGAGACGGGCTCGACGCCAGCGAGTAAGAGCGAAGGTAGGGTGAGGAGGCCACCGCCGCCGGCGATGGCGTCACAAAAGCTGGCCAACAGCGCCACTAAAAACATCAAAAACAATAGGTCTAAGCCCATAATGGTCTCACTTGGTGCAGTCGTTTACGGTCAGGGCTGCTTTAGGGGGTGGGTGTTGAAATAAAAAGCGTGGGCGAAAAAAACACCAAACAATATTTGCTTGGTGTGGGTCGTTGCCGCTACGGTTAGGACGACTTAGAGCCGCCTATTTTTAATTTTTCCATGGTTTCCAGTAGGCGGTTGACCTTGCTGCCCAGCTTCATTAATTTGGCCAAGGTCTCAGGAGACAGCTTCTGTACGTCATCAAACCAGTTGCTGGCTAAGTCGATCAATTCGTGCATTTCGTGGATGCGTTCTTGCGCGTATTGTTCTTCTTTGTCTTCTGGTTTCACCAGTAAGGTGTCACGCAACATCGATAAGGTCGGCTCTACCTCGCGGCGGCGCTTTTCTTCGATGAGGGTTTTAAAAATCTGCCACACGTCTTCAGGCGTGGTGAAGTAATCGCGACGGTCTTGTGGATAGTGGACCAAGCGGATGAGTTTCCATGACTGTAACTCCTTTAGACCCACACTCACGTTTGAACGTGAAACTTGTAGTGCGTTCACCAGGTCATCGGCGTTCAGGGGTTTTTGAGACAGATACAGTAAGGCATACATCTGGCCTACCGTCCTATTAATGCCCCAAAGGCTGCCCATTTCACCGAAATGCAGCACAAAGCGTTTAATAATTGGTTTCATAGTGTGTTTTTTTATTTTGGGAATAAGTTTGAAAGTTAAACGGCTGGCGGCTTTTTGTCAAATTTGAAGTAGGCCGTAAAGGCGACAGTATGCCATTTATTGTGCGTAGGTGCTTGCTTTCGCTGATGATGCTTGGGCCATAAGAAAATAAAAAACAGCCTTCTAAAAGGCTGTTTTTGTGGGCAGGGCCATTAATCTGCTGCAGCGTCTTGGCCAGAAAGCTTATTTTCTAGCCACAGCACCCCAATAATGCCGATGCTGATGGCCAATCCTAGGCCGAGTATCCAAGTGAAGTACCACATAGCGTCATCCTTGTGAAATGGGCGTTAAGGCCACTGATTAATAATTATGCGTGTCGTTTTTTAAACGCTCTTCCGTCACTGGGCCGCGCATGACGCGATACACCCAGCTGGTGTAAAACAAAATAATCGGCACAAACACCACGGCGGCCAATAACATGATCTCTAAGGTCTTGTGGCTAGAGGCCGCATCAAACAGGGTGAGGCTGGACACCATGTGGGCCGATGAGGGCAGGACAAAGGGAAACAGCGCCACGGCAGGGGTCAAAATAGTGGTCGCGACCACAACCGAGCTGAGCACCATGCTGAGCTTGGGCAATTTTTTGATGCTGGCCATGGTCAAGGCTGCACAAATGAGGGCGAGGGCGGGAATCAGCCACAGCAGCGGATAGGTTAAATAATTATGCAGCCATCCGCCCGTGCTTTGCACCACCACTTTGCCCAGGGGATCGACAAAGGCATTAGGGTTAGGCGCGCTGGTGATGATGAGGCCGGGAATAAAGTGGACCCAGACCCCGCCCAAGACAAATACCCCCATAAACAGCAGGCCGATGCGGCGGGTGGCCTGATGCGCGCGTGCCTGCACCGTGCCTAGGGATTTATTGCTTAAATACACGCTGCCATGAAACGCCAGCAGCGCCCAAGACATCAGCCCGGCGAACAGCGAGAACGGATTGAGCAGGTCTAGAAAGCCACCGTGGTAGCTGACCTGTAAAATGTCGTTGAATTGAAAGGGCAGACCCAAAAATAAATTGCCACAGGCCACGCCAAAAATGATGGCCGGCACCGTGCCGCCCACAAATAAGGCCCAGTCCCAGCTATTGCGCCAGCGGGTGTTGCTCAGCTTGCTGCGGTAGTCGAAGCCCACAGGCCGCATAAACAGCGCAAACAGGGTCAGCATCAGGGCCACGTAGAGGGTAGAGAAAGAGGTGGCGTACACCAAGGGCCAGGCCGCGAACAGGGCGCCGGCGGCGGTGATG
>JAGNPU010000014.1 GCA_017989485.1 Neisseriaceae bacterium | reverse complement strand
ACCAAGAACGGCACTTGCTCTTCCTCTAAAGGATGCAAGCGGTTGTGACGTTCAATCGCCATGGCTTCACGCTGTAGCTCATTGAATGAGGTCACGCTCCAAATGTCGGCGTCCACACCAAAGTCGGCTTTCAACAAATCGGCGGCGGCAATGGCTTCGTTCAAGATCACGCCCGAACCCATTAGCTGTACCTTCAACGTGCCTTTGTCGCCTTCTTTGAGGCAATACATGCCTTTGATGATTTCGTCTTTAATGCCTTCTTTTTCTGGCAAACCGCCGTGGGCGTAGTTTTCATTCATCAAGGTCAAGTAGTAGAACACGTCTTCCTGTTCCACATACATGCGGCGTAAGCCGTCTTGAATGATCACGGCCAACTCATAGGCAAAGGTTGGGTCGTAGCTGATGCAGTTAGGGATTAAAGCCGCTTGAATCAGGCTATGGCCGTCTTCATGCTGCAAGCCTTCACCGTTCAACGTGGTCCGCCCAGCGGTGCCGCCGAGCAAGAAGCCACGGGCACGCATGTCGCCCGCCGCCCAGGCCAAATCGCCCACGCGTTGGAAGCCAAACATCGAGTAGTAAATGTAGAACGGAATCATCGGGGTGTCGTTGTTGGCATAACTGGTGGCCGCGGCAATCCATGAACTCATGGCGCCTGGCTCGTTAATGCCCTCTTGGAACACTTGACCGTCTTTAGATTCTTTGTAGAACATCAGTTGATCGTGGTCTTGAGGCACGTAGTTTTGGCCTTTGGTATTCCAAATGCCGTACTGACGGAACATGCCTTCCATACCAAAGGTACGGCTTTCGTCCGGCACAATCGGCACCACGCGCTTGCCAATTTGCTTGTCTTTCAGCAGGGTGTTCAAAATGCGCACAAAGGCCATGGTGGTCGAGAACTCACGGTCACCGCTGTTTTTCAACAGGGCGTCAAACGCAGACAGTTCAGGAATCGCTAGGGCTTCTTTGCTGGGGATACGACGCGGCAGGTAGCCGCCTAAAGATTGGCGACGCTCACGCAAATACTTCATCTCTGGACTGTCTTCGGCCGGACGATAGTAAGGTGGGTTGCTTTCTAGCTCTTCATCGCTCACCGGGATGTCAAAGCGGTCGCGGAAGCGGCGCAGTGATTCAATGTCCATTTTTTTGGCTTGGTGGGCGGTATTTTGCGCTTCACCAGAGGCACCCATGCCATAACCTTTAATGGTTTTGGCCAAAATCACGGTCGGACGACCGTTGGCATTATGCGTCGCTTCGTGATAGGCGGCATACACTTTGTGTGGGTCATGGCCACCACGGTTTAAGTGCCAAACGTCTTCGTCTGACATATTCGCCACCATGGCTTTTAATTCTGGGTATTTACCAAAGAACTCTTCGCGCACATAAGCACCGTCGCGAGACTTAAAGGTTTGATAATCACCGTCAACGCACTCTTCCATGCGCTGTTTCAACAGGTTGTCGTGGTCTTGTGCCAACAGCGCATCCCAACGGCTGCCCCAAATGACTTTCAAGACGTTCCAACCCGCACCGCGGAAGTTGCCTTCCAATTCCTGAATGATTTTGCCGTTGCCGCGCACCGGGCCATCTAGGCGCTGTAGGTTACAGTTGACCACAAAAATCAGGTTGTCTAAGCCTTCGCGCGAGGCCAAAGAAATCGCGCCCTTGCTTTCAGGCTCATCCATTTCCCCGTCGCCACAGAACACCCACACTTTACGGCCTTTGGTTTTGGCCAGGCCGCGAGACTCTAGGTATTTTAAGAAACGGGCTTGATAAATCGCCATCAACGGGCCCAAGCCCATAGACACGGTGGGGAACTGCCAGAAGTCTGGCATCAACCAAGGATGTGGGTAAGAAGGAATGCCTTCGCCGTCTACTTCTTGACGGAAGTTGTCCAGCTGGCTCTCTTCTAAGCGGCCTTCTAAGAAGGCGCGCGCGTAAATGCCTGGTGATGAGTGGCCCTGAATAAAGACCAAATCGCCTTCATGGTCATCGCTCTTTGCGTGCCAGAAGTGGTTGAAGCCAACGTCGTATAAGGTGGCGGCAGATTGGAAGGAGGCAATGTGGCCACCCAACTCTAAATCTTTTTTGCCCGCACGCAAAACCATGGCAATGGCGTTCCAGCGAATGAATGAGCGTAAACGGTGCTCTAATTCATGGTCGCCCGGAGATTTTTGCTCTTTGCCTACGGGGATCGTATTCAAATAAGCGGTGGTTGCGTCAAAAGGCAGATGCACGCCTCGGCGGCGCGTGTACTTTACCAGGTTCTCCAACAGGTAGTGTGCACGCTCTGGGCCTTCGGCCTCTAATACTGACGCAATTGAATCTAACCACTCTTGAGTTTCAATCGGATCGATGTCGTTGGTGATGTTCGTTGCCATAACTTTGTCCTTATCATGCTGATGTACCCCAAAAAACAAGTTATCTCCTGAATTATTATGATTAACTTGCGCGTTTTGAGGGGCCAAAACAAACACTCATGTTTTAATATGAACGTCTATGAAAATTATTTTTTCGAATTCGAAAACAAACGCATTCTTATCCCCATTCTAACCGTTTTTTTGAAATTGGGTAAGTATTTGCCACATTCCGTCCTTGCTTTGGCCTCATACTGCGCTGCAACACGCTGTATTGCCTAATCAATTTCAACCCTACTTTTGGCGTTTTTTTGCGCGTCCGAAAACCGGCTACCCAAAAACCCATCTTAACATCCCCGAGTACTAACTCTATAAAAAAAGCATTTCTTGGGAAATTTATGTTCAAAAAACAACATATTAACCACATCGTCAAAATATAAAAAAAGGCACAACAAAAATGTTATGCCTTTGGGATGGACTTTGCGGCCTACTTGGCAATTTGCCAAATCAATAAAGCCAGCAACAAACAGCTAATCACACCCAGATAAAAATTTTGTTTCTTTTGGGTGCGCATCAGCTCAATATAGCCATTAATTAACAGCGCTTGCTTGTCGTCATTCACCAATTCGGAGATGCGTCGCGGCAAGGTCGGCAAAATTGTCGCCCATTCTGGCGCCTCTTGCTTGAGGGTGCGCAACAAGGCCTTAGGGCCCACCTGGCCGGACATCCAGCGGGTCAAAAACGGCTTGGCCGTCACCCAAAGGTCTAGCTCGGGGTCGAGCTCGCGCCCTAGCCCTTCAATATTGAGCAGGGTTTTTTGCAGCAACACCAGCTGTGGCTGCACTTCCATGTCAAAACGGCGGCTGGTTTCAAACAGGCGCATCAACACCAGCCCAAACGAAATCTCGGCCAGCGGTTTATTAAAGATGGGCTCACACACGGTGCGCACAGCGGCCGCCAGCGCCTCGGCCCGAGTGTTTTTAGGCACCCAGCCAGATTCAATATGGGCCGTCGCCACGCGCTGATAGTCGCGGTTAAAAAAGGCCAAAAAGTTAATCGCCAAATAGCGCTTGTCGTATTCGGTCAAGGTCCCGACAATGCCAAAATCCAGGGCGATGTAGCGGCCATCGTCGGCCACCATGATGTTGCCCGGGTGCATGTCGGCGTGGAAAAAGCCGTTTTCAAACACCTGGGTAAAGAAAATCTCGACGCCATAGCGGGCCAGCTGTTTGAAATCGATGTTTTTGGCCTTGAGGGTGGCCACGTCGGAGATGGGCGTGCCGTCCATCCACTCCATGGTCAATACGTGACGGGCGCAATAGTCGAAATACACGTCGGGCACGATCAACATATCGCTGTCCTTAAACTGACGCCCCAACAGGCTGGCATTCGCCGCCTCGTTCATCAAGTCCAACTCGTCATGCAGGTATTGATCAAACTCGGCCACCACCTCACGCGGCCGCAAACGCTTGCCATCGGGCAAAAAACGCTCGGCCAGGCGCGCAAACACCCCTAATAAGGCCAGGTCTTGCTCAATAATCGGCAAAATACCTGGGCGCAAGACCTTCACCGCCACCTTTTGCCCCTTGCCACCGGCCTCATCGTATAAATAGGCCTGATGCACCTGAGCCACCGAGGCGCTGGCCACCGGCGTCACCGTAAATTCGGCGTACACTTCGGCAATCGTGCGCCCCAGTGACTGCTCGACGATGGTCAGGGCCTGCTCGCCCGGGAACGGCGGCACCTGATCTTGCAACAGCGCCAGCTCGTCGGCATAGTCGGGCGGCAGCAGGTCGCGCCGCGTCGACAACACTTGGCCAAATTTCACAAAAATAGGGCCTAGGCTTTCCAACGCCAGACGCAGGCGCTGCGGCAAAGGCATGGCCTTGGCGCGACGGGGCACGGGCACAAACCGGCACAGCGTGCGCAACCAAAACCGGTTTTTTAACTGCGGGCGCAATAATTCAATCAGGCCAAACCGATACACGGTGCGGCCTATGGTATAAAACCGACTCATCCATTTCATATGCTGTTCTTTTTATTTTGTTGACGACACTGTCGCGGTAAGCTTGGCCAAACGGGCGTCAAAACGCGCCACGTCATCTCTAAGGTCGTCGACGGCCACCGACCAGACGTCAAAGTCGGTCTTGGCCACCATCGGCGCATTGGCCTCATGCGCATAGTCTTGCACCTGGCTCATCAGGCGCGCCCCCCCTTGTAACAATTGCGCTTTAAACCCTTCCACCCGGCTCATGATGCTGCCCGCCATGCCGTCCCCCACCACCCTAGCCACGTCTTGGCCGGGAAAGTAACGGATGTCGCCCAATATCGGCAGCAGCGCCATGCCTAAGCCATGGTCACCGGTGATCACCACATCGCCGACGCCGGGCGTCTGCTGCTGGGCTATTTTCAACAGCGCGCCGTCCAAAAACCGCACCGTCACCTCTGGCTCAGCCTCTGTGGCGTCGACATAGCCATCGTGGGCAATCGCCAACGTGGTCTGTGACAATGGCGTGTGGAGGGCAAAGACGCGCCCCGAGTGTGCGCTCATGGCGTGCTTGAGCTCAACGTTTTGTTGCAATAAATGGTTTAATAAGGCAGCAAACATACCTTCACCTTTGTTCGTTATCAACCTTAATTGTACCATTAAGACCCTATTCCCTACGTCTTTAAATCAAGTCTGCCATGACTTGCCCATAATCTTCGAGATAAGCCCGACCATCGATGATTTTGCCCGTCGCCGCAGGCTCAACCGCAAACGCCAGCCGCCCTAAGCCTCGCCTATCGGCCTCATGCTGATAAAACGCCTGCCGGGTCGGGTGTTCCGGATGACACACATTGTATAACTGCCGCGCCCGCAAGGGCCGCGTCAATACCTGCACTAGGGCCGTCACCGCGTCTGGCTGGCTGACCATGTTCACCGGCTGAGCCGCGCCCGTCAGGTGTGGCTTTTGCGCCAGCACCGTAACCGGATGCCGATCAGGCCCATACAGGCCGCCAAAACGCAGCACGCTCACCTGGGCCAGCGCGCTGGCCAACAAAGCCTGCTCTAGGGCCACTATGGCCTGAGCGGAAGCCGTCACCGCGGCGGTGGGCGTGGCCTCGGTGCAGGTTCTGACGGCGTGGCCATACACCGACGTGCTGCTGGCCATGACCACCTGGGTTAAACGGCCCTGCGTGTGCATTAGGGTCACGAGGCGCATGACGTTGGCGGCGTAGGCCACGCTGCCCGAAGGCGGCAGCAGACACACCAAGGCGTCGGCAGCCAACAACGCCTGATGCGTCGACGGCGCCTGCTCGGCCGCATCAACGTCCAAGGCCAGCACGCCGGCATCGCCCTCTTGGCCGTGCCGACGGCTGCCCTGCACTGGCCAAGCTTGCTGAATCAAGGCGGCTCGTAACGCCTGACCCAAGAATCCTAGGCCCAAAATAAAAACGGATGGCGGCATTGTGTACAACTCCCATAAAAAAAGCTGCCTGCGCTCACACAGGCAGCCCGGATGTGGCTGATTAGACGTTCACATCTTCCGTCGGTGGGTTGACCCATTTCGGCGCATACACCGGCGTATAGGCCGCCATTTGGCGCAGCAGCTCATCGGCGTCATCGGCCACACACATTAAGCTCATATTGGCTTCGGGCATAAACCGTTCGTCTACGGCGGTTTTAATGCACTGCAGCATGGGCTCAAAAAAGCCCGCCACGTTCAATAGGCCTGTTGGCTTGGCATGCAGGCGCAGCTGCGCCGCCGACAGCACTTCGAACAGCTCTTCAAACGTGCCCAAGCCGCCGGGCATGGCGATGTAGCCATCGGCCAAGTCCATCATTTTGACTTTACGGCTGGCCATGTCTGGCGTTTCGATCAGCTCGGTTAAGCCCTTATGGCCCATTTCCTTGTCTTTCAAAAACGTCGGGATCACCCCAATGACCTTGCCGCCACCGGCCAAGACGGCATCCGCCACCGTGCCCATCAGGCCAATCGAGCCCCCGCCATACACCAAGGTAATGCCCTGCTTGGCCATGGCCGTGCCCAACGCTTGGGCACCTGCTTTAAACTGTGGGTTATTGCCATAGTTGGAACCACAGTACACTGCTAAACTTTTCATTATAAAACCGCCACGGGATAAGACCCAATTTGTTTGATGAATGCTGCCCTTGCGGCCAGTTCGGCCAAGGCAGCGCTGACGCCCTCATCTTCATGATGGCCTTCAATGTCGATGAAAAACACATAGTCCCACAGGCCGGCGCGCGAAGGACGGCTTTCCAGCTTGGTCATGGACACCCCAAAATTGGCAAACGGCTGCAACATGGTGTGGACGGCGCCGGGCTGATTCGGTGCCGACACAATGAGTGAGGTTTTGTCTAAGCCGGTGCTGCTGGTGCCCTGATGGCCCAACACCAAGAAGCGCGTGGTGTTATTAGGCTCGTCTTCAATATTGGTGGCAATCTTCACCAAGTCATAACGCTCGGCGGCCGCCTGTGACGCAATCGCCACCACGCTGGAATCCTGTGCCGCCAGGCGCGCGGCCTCGGCATTGCTCGACACCGAAATACGTTCGACCGTATCCGGCAGGTGCTTGCTCAACCATTCGTTACACTGGGCCAGTGCTTGGGCATGGGCATACACCTTGGTCACGCCGGCAAACCCTTCACTCTGGCGCAGCAGCTGATGGTGGATGCGCAACACCACTTCACCACAGGCCTTGAGCGGCGACGACACCAGCAAGTCGAGGGTGCGGCCTACGGCGCCTTCGGTGGAGTTTTCAATCGGCGCCACCACGTAATCGGCATGACGCGCTTCGACCAGACGAAAACATTCGTCTATGGTGCCACAAGCCTGGGTATGGGCGGCGTGCCCAAAGTGCTTGGTCGCGGCCAGTTGGCTAAACGTGCCTTCTGGGCCCAAATAGGTAATCGTCAACGGCCGCTCTATGGCCAAGCACTCACTCATGATTTCCCGAAACAGGCGCGCCACGGCTTCGTCGGGCAACGGGCCAGGGTTGACCGCCTTAATCCGGCGCAGCACTTCGGCCTCGCGTTCGGGGCGATACACCACCCCACTGCCTTTCAACACCCCGATGGCTTGGGCATGGCCCGCACGTTTGTTTAACAGGGTCACGATGGTTTGATCAATTTGATCAATCGCCTCGCGATGGGGCGTTAACTGCTCATCAACCGACATAACCTATCCTTTTATCGTTTTTCTGGGTTCATACGCCATCGGCGCGCTAGGGCGCTTAAGGCCTTCATGCGGCCGACGCCAACAGCTGTTGGATGGCCAAACGCAGGCGCTTCATGCCTTCTATGCGCTCTTCATCCGTCAACAGCAGGCTAGGTGCCAGACGCAATACCTGGCTGCCCGCCTTTAACACCATCAGGCCATTGGCCAACGCCACCTGGCTGATGTCGCCCAAACGGGCGGCATAGTCGTCGCTCAACACGCAGCCGATTAACAGGCCTTGCCCACGCACTTCAGAAAACACGCCGGTTTCGGCACCAATCGCGCGCAAATCGGCCATTAAGGCGTCGCTTTGCTTGGCCACGTTGGCCAGGGTGTCGGGGTGGTTAATCAGGTTAAACGCCGCCAGGCCCACGGCACAGGCCAAGGGGTTGCCCCCAAACGTGGTGCCGTGCGACCCGGCGCTAAGGCTAGGCGCCACCTTTTCGGTCGTCAACATGGCCGCCAAGGGAAAGCCTGAGCCTAAGGCCTTGGCCGTGCTCAAAATGTCTGGGGCAATGCCGTAGGCTTCATAAGCATACAGCGCCCCGGTGCGGCCCATGCCGGTTTGGACTTCGTCCAGCACCAACAAGGCCTGATGTTCATCACACAGGTCGCGCGCGGCCTGCATAAAAGCCTGCGTCGCCGGCAATACGCCGCTCTCGCCCTGTATGGGCTCGATCACAATGGCGCAGGTTTTGGCGCTGACCATGGCCTTAAGCGCCGCCACGTCGTTAAACGGCACGTGCTTGATGCCGCCGGGCAGGGGCGCAAAGCCTTCCTGATACTTAGGCTGGCCGCCCACGCTGACGGTAAACAGGGTGCGGCCATGAAAGCCGTTGACGCAGGCAATGATTTCGTTTTTTTCAGGACCGTGGTGGTCAAAGGCGTATTTACGCGCCAGCTTAAACGCGGCCTCATT
Organism: Neisseriaceae bacterium; assembly: GCA_017989485.1. GTDB lineage: Bacteria > Pseudomonadota > Gammaproteobacteria > Burkholderiales > Neisseriaceae > JAGNPU01. Next base: position 5,174 of record JAGNPU010000014.1, on the reverse strand, counting down.
AGCCTCTGCGCCCGAGTTGGCAAAAAACACCTTGTCCGCAAACGTATGCGTCACCAAGGCCTTGGCCAAATCCTGCGCCGGCTGCGTCGTGTAAATATTAGAGACGTGCCACAGCTTATGCGCCTGAGTAGTCAAGGCATCAATTAAGACAGGATGGGCATGGCCCAAAGCATTGACCGCAATACCACCGGCCAAATCGATGTAGTCACGACCCTCAGTGTCCCACACGCGACTGCCCAGCCCACGCTCAGGCACCATAGGGGCAAAAGAAAAATTCGGGGTCAAATAATTTTGCATGCTGTTCTCTTTAATCTGCTGATTGTTTAGTCAAAATGTCTATTCGCCACAATAACCCGATACAGGGCCATACCCATGCGGTTTTCGGTTTAAATCTGAATCACAAATCATACAAGAAATTCCACACAAAAACGATGTTCACGCCGAACAAATCACACATTATGCTGTTTATTCTTATAAAATCGATGGCGACGGCCAAAAACAAGCCTGATTATTGGCTTTTTCCGCGTTATCTGCTAAAAAAAAGGGGAACTAAGCCGCGGGGCCTGAGTCCTTTATGGGGGCGTTTGCTCATTAAGGACAACTATAGGTGTAAAAACCGGTAAAATCTGTAAATTAAGATTGCCAATCCGTTTTTAGCCTATTAGTATGATGTTGTTATGCCCGTTATTTTTAAGATGATGCTTCACGTCGTCTCCTTAAAAATGGCGTGGATGTCAGCCTCTGGCCTCTGTGCACCTCTTTCCCTATCGTTTAACGACGTAAACCCTGGCGACCATACCGCTGCCCTTGCCTTAGCAGCCTTGCAGCATGCATAGCGTATGGCCCCCACTCTACTATGGGCATAAACATGACTAGATCACTGTTCCAATTCAGCACCAAAGTGTGCTCGACCTTATTATTAGGCCTAAGCCTGTCTTTAAGCGTGCCTGCCTACGCAGACACCACCGACGACGACTTAGACCTTCTGGGTCAGTTTCTTGAGAAAAACTTCCAAACCAATCCGTCTACCGACAGAATTGCGGAATTACTCGACCCTCACTACAACAGCGCCACCAACAGCGCCATCGCCAACCTGGCCTTGCACTCACGTGCGGCCTTGGTCATGAACAGCAAAACCGGGGAAGTGTTGTACGAGAAAAACGCCAACCAGGTCATGCCGATTGCCTCGATTTCCAAACTGGTGATGTCGCTGGTGTTCCTCGACGCCCGCGTCGACATGAATACGCCCATCACCATTACCGACGCAGAAATTGACCGCGTCAAAGGCACCTCTAGCCGCTTGGCGATAGGCACCACCCTGCCGCGCTCTGAGCTGCTACACCTGGCCTTGATGAGCAGCGAAAACCGCGCCTCTCACGCCCTGGCCCGCACCACCTTTGCCGGCGGCATGCCTGAGTTTATTCAAAAAATGAACCAAAAATCACGCTCACTGGGCATGTACAACACGGCTTTTTACGACCCCACCGGCCTAGACAAGCGCAATGTGTCTACCGCTGCTGACTTGGCCCTATTGGTGAAACACGCCTATAACTATCCCGCCATCCGCTTTAACAGCACCGACACCAAGGGCGTGGTACAAATGGCCAACGGCCGCGTTGAGCGCTACGGCAACAGCAACCGCCTGGTGAATGAAGGCGAATGGAAAATTGATTTGCAAAAAACCGGCTACATCCGTGAAGCGGGCCGTGGCATGGTGTTACACGCCACCTTGGCCAACCAACCCCTCATCATCGTGTTGCTGAACTCCTCTTCCTCGGCCACCCGCGTGACCGACGCCAAAGCGATTCAGTCTTGGGTGGCACAGCAAAAAAGCCTCTAAGCTTTCTTGAGCGTCCTCCCCATCAAAACCCGCCCCGAGGCGGGTTTTTTGTGGTCGGGTCCCGCCGCAGCCCATAGCCTGCCCCGAACACATGAACAATATCCATCAGTATCATGCATTCATTTCACCCATCGCCTTCACCATTGCGCATACAATCAAAACTAACCCTAAACCCACAAGGAACACACCATGAACCGCCACATTCGCGCCGTCCTTACCGCCCAAGCCACCGAAGATGGCGCCGGCGTCAAACTGCAACGGGTGTTTGCCAGCCAGGCCTATGTCCACACCAACCCTTTTGTGATGCTGGATGAGTTTGGCTCTGACGTGGCCAATGATTACATTGCCGGCTTCCCCGCCCACCCCCATCGCGGCTTCGACACCATTACCTTCATGCTCAACGGCCGCATGACCCACGAAGACAGCACCGGCAACCAGGGCACGATTAGCGACAACGGCGTTCAGTGGATGCGCACCGGCAGCGGCATCATCCACAGTGAAATGCCGGCACAAACGGCAGGCAAAATGCGTGGCATGCAGTTTTGGCTCAACGTGCCCAAGGCCTTAAAAACCCAAAAGCCTGACTATGTTGACTACGACACCCAGCTGACCCACACCGACGCGGGCAACAGCGTGCGCGTGGTGGCCGGCCAGCTGGCGGGACAACGCACCCCGTTCACGCCCGAGCACACGCAGCCAGGCATTTACTTCATCACCTTTGACCACGCCAGGCAAGAGCGGCTCACCCTGCCCGAACAGGACACGGCCCTGGTGTATGTGTTAAGCGGCGAAGCGCAAATAGGCGAACACCGATTGGGCGCCCAGCGCCTGGGCGTGCTCAGCACCGGCACCACGCTGCAGATAACGGCCAGCAGCGGCGCCGAAGTCTTGGTGTGTCACGGCGCGCGCATCGACGAACCGATGGTGCAATATGGCCCCTTTGTGATGAACACCGAGGAAGAGATTCGGCAAGCCTTTGCCGACTACCATGCCGGCCTCTTTGCCTGAGCCTAAGCATTGAGACACAAAAAAAACACCACGGCAGGCCGTGGTGTTTTTTAACCCTAAACGCTTAACCCACGTTTAGATTATGGTCGACCATGCCCACGTCCACGTCGGCAGACGTTTGACTGGCCTTCATCTTCAACTGATTGGCCTCTAGCTTTTGCAAATAGGCTTCGTCGATGTCGCCGGTCACGTAGCGGCCATCAAAACAAGAGGTATCAAACTCTTTAATCTCGGGGTTCACCATTTGCACCGCGTGAATCAGCGCATCGAGGTCTTGAAACACCACGCCGTCGGCAGAAATATTGGCGGCAATTTGCGCCACGTCACGGTCGGTGGCCAACAGTTCTTGTCGGGTGGGCATGTCTATGCCGTAAACGTTGGGGTAACGCACCTCAGGCGCCGCAGACGCAAAATACACTTTCTTGGCGCCGGCCATGCGGGCCATTTCCACGATTTCCTGGCTGGTCGTCCCGCGGACAATGGAGTCATCCACCAACAACACGTTTTTACCGGCAAACTCACAGGCCACAGGGTTCAGCTTTTGACGCACCGACTTACGGCGAACCGCCTGACCGGGCATGATGAAGGTGCGGCCAATGTAGCGATTTTTGATAAAGCCTTCGCGGTAAGGCAAGTTTAAGGCCGCGGCCAATTGTAAGGCACTGGGGCGACTGGTATCGGGAATCGGCATCACCACATCGATCTCGTCGATGGGCAGCTCTCTCTTCACTTTCTCGGCCAGGGTCACGCCCATGTTTAAACGCGCCTGATACACTGAAATCCCATCCAAAACCGAATCAGGGCGAGCAAAGTAAACGTATTCAAACAGGCAAGGCGCCATTTTGTGGTGTTCGGCACACTGTTTGGCGTGTAGCTCACCGGCAAAGGAAATGAACACCGCTTCACCGGCGTCCACGTCGCGCATGATGCTGTAGCCAGAACAGTCTAAGGCCACTGATTCTGAGCTCACCACATAGCTGTCTTTGCCGTCGATTTTCTGATGGCCTAAGATTAACGGACGGATGCCGTTGGGGTCACGGAAGGCCAAAATGCCATAGCCGGCAATCATCGCCACCACGGCATACGCACCACGTACGCGCTGGTGCAAGGCCGACACGGCGGCAAAAATATTGTCTACGGTCAGGTGTTTGCCACTGGCCTGCTGCTCTAGCTCATGGGCGAACACGTTCAGCAAAACCTCAGAATCAGAATTGGTGTTGATGTGGCGCAGGTCGCTGTGGCAAATGTTTTCGAACAGCTCTTCGGTATTGGTGAGGTTGCCGTTGTGGGCCAACACGATGCCAAAAGGAGAATTGACATAAAACGGCTGTGCTTCGGCACTGTTTTGGGCACTGCCGGCGGTGGGGTAACGCACGTGGGCGATGCCGGCATGGCCGACCAGATTACGCATATTGCGGGTGCGGAACACATCTTGCACCATGCCGCTGCCTTTGTGCATGTGGAACGTATTGTTGTGAGTGGTCACAATACCAGCAGCATCTTGGCCGCGATGCTGTAATAATTGTAAACCATCGTACAGGGTTTGATTGACGGGACTATGACTGACAACACCTAATATACCGCACATTTGTTGGTTCCTGTTCCATGAATTGAAGGTCAATAAGGGATTTCTGCTGCGAGAGATTCTGGCAAGTAAGGCAGGGCCTGCGTCACCAGAAGTTCGAATGTCGGCGCCGTCAAAGACGCCTGCCACTCAGGTTGCTTGGGTAGTTCAGTAAAGCCACACACACCCACAATCACCACCATCACCAACACCCCACGGACAAAACCAAACACCAAACCAAGCAGGCGGTTAATGGCGCCTAATCCGAGGGCACTAATGGCCGAAGTCAAAAAGGAACGCAGGAAGTACTGGGCAATCCAAGCCACGAAAAACAAGAGGATAAAAGACAGGGCAATACGTAAGTTGGGGGGATCAATATTGGGCAGGGCGATCTGGGCAAAGGGCACGGCAAACACCTTACCCACCAAGAAGGCCACCACCCAAGTCACCAAAGAAGCCAACTCGGCGACCACGCCACGCATCAAGGCCACGAGGGTACTCAGGCCAATAATGATTAAGGCGAAATAGTCAAATAAGGTCATGGACTACTGGCTCACCACGAGGCCATTAAAGCCATGTTTTTTCAATTCATTGACCGCACGATCGGCATCGGCACGGCTTTTAAACGGGCCCAGGCGCACGCGCGAAATATTGTTGCCGCCGCTGCTGACATAGGCTGGCAAACCCGCCGCACTCAGGCGCTGCTTGACCTCATTGGCGCGCGCGGCATCAGACAAGGCCACCACCTGCACCGCCATATTC
>JAGNPU010000229.1 GCA_017989485.1 Neisseriaceae bacterium | reverse complement strand
ACCTGACCATTGCCAATGAGTTGCCGGTGGATCACGGCCTGACGGTGCCGATGTCGCTGATGTTTGGCCAAGTTGATGAGTGGCCTTGTGCCGTCATCCCCTTGCACGTCAACGTGGTGCAATACCCTGTGCCTTCTGGCGCGCGCTGCTTTGCCCTGGGCCAGGCCATCCGCCGTGCGGTCGATAGCTATGGCGAAGACTTAAACGTGCACATTTGGGGCACGGGGGGCATGAGCCATCAGCTGCAAGGCCCACGAGCGGGGTTGATTAACGAGCCTTGGGACAATGCCTTTTTGGATCAGCTCATCGCCGACCCTGAAGGCCTGTCGCAAAAGCCCCATCTGGATTACGTGCAAGAAGCGGGCTCAGAAGGCATTGAGCTGGTGATGTGGCTCATCGCCCGCGGCGCCATGAATCTGGCCACCGACCCCAAGCTGGTGCACCGTTTTTATCATGTGCCGGCCTCAAATACGGCCGTTGGCCATTTGATTTTAGAAGATCAAGAAGCATAGACCCTTAAGGAGTCAGATATGAAGACCATCAACGTTGCCCTTGTGGGCACCGGCGCATTTGGGCTGAAACACCTGGATGCGATTAACAATATCGAAGGCGTGCGCGTGGTGTCCATCGTCAGCAAAAGCATGGCGTCGGCCGAAAAAGTGGCTGCCGATTACGGCGTGGCCCACTACACCGACGACTTGGCCGTCACGCTGGCCCTGCCGGAAGTGGATGCGGTGATTTTGTGCACCCCGACGCAAATGCACGCGGCGCAAACGCTGCAGTGCCTGCAGGCGGGCAAACACGTCGAAGTGGAAATTCCTTTGGCCGACGGCTGGGCCGATGCCGAGGCGGTGTTGCGGCTACAGCAAGAAACCGGGCTGGTGGCGATGGTGGGGCATACTCGTCGCTTTAACCCCTCGCATCAGTGGGTGCATCATCAAATCCAACAGGGGGCGTTGACCATTCAACAAATGGACGTGCAAACCTATTTCTTCCGCCGTGAAAACATCAATGCCTTAGGTGCGCCGCGTTCTTGGACCGACCACTTGCTGTGGCACCATGCCGCCCACACCGTGGATTTGTTTCAATACCAAACCGGTGAAAAAGTGGTGCAGGCCCATGCGATTCAAGGGCCGATTCACCCAGAGTTGGGCATTGCCATGGACATGTCCATCCAATTGAAAACCAGCGGAGGGGCGATTTGTACCCTGTCTTTGTCGTTTAATAATGAGGGGCCGTTGGGCACGTTCTTCCGCTATATTTGTGACAAAGGGACGTATTTGGCGCGCTACGATGATTTATTTGATGGCAAAGAGACGCAAATTGACGTCAGCGACGTCGATGTGTCGATGAACGGCATCGAGCTACAGGACCGCGAGTTTTTTGCCGCCATACGGGAAGGCCGTGAGCCGAATGCCAGCGTGGCCAGCGTGATTGAATGCTACCGCGTATTGGCAGACCTAGAGCGGCAGCTACAGGCTTAAAAGGAGACGGGCATGGGCAACAGAGTATTGGGTGACGCACAGGTCATGAGCGTCGGTTTAGGCTGTATGAACCTCAGCCATGCCTATGGGACACCCATCCCTAAAGCCGCCGCACTGAACCTGTTGGCAGAAGCGTCGGCCTTGGGGGTGAATCATTTTGACACCGCCACGCTGTATGGCTTTGGGGCCAATGAACGCCTGCTGGGCGAATACATTAAGCCATTGCGGCAGCGCCTATTCTTGGCCAGTAAGTGTGGGATGGCTGGGGTAGACGGCAAGCGCGTGATCGACGGCAGGCCTGCGACGATACGGGCCCAGTGTGAGGCCAGCCTGAAGCGTCTGCAAACCGACGTGTTGGACCTGTATTACTTACACCGCAAAGACCCCAAGGTGCCGATAGAAGACAGCGTGGGGGCCTTGGCTGACCTGGTGACGGCAGGGCATATTCGCCATATTGGCCTGTCGGAAATCTCGGCGGCCACTTTGGCGCAGGCACAGGCCATCCACCCGATTGCGGCAGTACAAAATGAGTATTCGCTGTGGAGCCGTCATCCCGAATTGGGCTTAAGCCGAGCCTGCGCCGCCAGCGGGACGACGCTGGTGGCATTTAGCCCATTGGCCCGAGGGTTTTTGGGTGGGGTGATTGATTTGGCGGCCTTGCCGGCCAACGACATTCGCTTGGGCATGCCGCGGTTTCAGTCGCCGCACTGGGCGCAAAATCAGGCTTTATACGTGGCGTTTGCTCAGTTGGCTGACGCCGCCGAGATCACCCCCGCGCAGCTGGCTTTGGCTTGGGTGTTGGCGCAGGGCCAGCACGTTGTCGCAATTCCTGGAACCACGCACATACCGCATTTGCGGGCCAATGTCGCGGCCGCGACTATGGTCGTGGATGACGCAATACTGGTGGCTGCGGGCCGGCTGATTAATCAAGAAACGGTGGCGGGGCCTCGCTACCCTCAGGCCACCCTGGCAGAAATAGACACCGAGGCCTTTTAATCTGGGCCTTGCCCCAAGCCCACTGTGGTCAGTGGGCTTTTTTGCGCCCAAGCCTATATGAACCTAAGGCGCAGGCGTACAATAAGGCCCCGCTGCGGGGGGCGGTGTGTGGGGCGACCTATGCAAAATTGCTATAACTAATAGATGGGTTTACGCCTTTTAGTCATGGCCGTTTGTTCGCATAATCAATATCGACAGAAAAATATGGGCATCAGCCCAAACGATAAAAAAGCAGCGTCTATATTAGGCCTTAGAGGAGTAGGTTAATGAGTGAATCCCAACAGGGTGCGGTGAACGTCCAGCACTTTATCAACGAGCATCGGTTTTCTGGTTTCCAGTGGCTGATTTTTATTCTGTGTTTTTTGGTGACGCTATTTGATGGCTTTGACACCGCCGCCATTGGCTATGTTGCCCCCAGCCTATTGGGGGAGTGGGGCTTAGAAAAAGCCGATTTGGCCCCGGTCATGAGCGCCGCCCTGCTGGGCTTGGCCTTTGGTGCCGTGTCGTTTGGCCCCGTGGCCGACATGATTGGCCGTAAGAAGGTGTTAATCGTGTCCGTCATGATTTTTGCCCTGGGCTCTTGGGCCTCGGCCGAAGCGTCGTCGCTGTTGCAGCTGGAGATTTTTCGCTTCATCACCGGCGTGGGCCTGGGTGCGGCCATGCCGAATGCGGTGACCTTATTGAGCGAGTACTGTCCTGAGAAACGACGTTTTTTCTTGGTCAACACCATGTTTTGTGGCTTTCCCGTTGGCGCTGCCATGGGGGGCTTTTTGGCCGCTTGGATGATTCCAGAGTTTGGCTGGCGCAGCGTGTTGTGGCTGGGCGCGGTGGCGCCCGCGATTTTGGTGGTGGTGATGCTGCTGGTGCTGCCCGAGTCGGTCCGCTACTTGGTGGCCAAGAACAAACCGCATGCGCAGGTGAAAAAGATTTTGCAAAAAATATCACCCGCGGCGCAGCAGGCACAGCGCTTTTTCTTGACCGAAACCCAGCCTGAGCTAGAAGGCAATAAAAGTGGCATCAGCGTGGTGGTGTCTAAGCATTATTTACTGGGCTCGGTGATGTTGTGGGTGACGTATTTCATGGGCCTGGTGATTTTTTACGGCGTGATCAATTGGATGCCGCTGCTGTTTAAAGAAGCCAATATGCCGCCCGCCCTAGGCTCGGTGGTCACCGGTTTGTTTGCCTTAGGCGGCCTAGGAGCGATTGCCAATGGCTGGTTGATGGACCGTTACAACCCAAGCCGGCTGATCACCTTTTTTTGGGTGCTGACCGCAATTTTGGTGGCCTTAATCGGCGTGGTGGCGAATATGAACATCAGCCTATTGGTGGTGGTCATCGTGTTGGCAGGGATTGTGATGAACACGGCACAGTCGTCTATGCCGTCGTTTGCCGCCAGTTTTTACCCGACGTCAGGGCGTACCACCGGCGTGTCGTGGATGTTGGGCATCGGCCGCTTTGGGGGCATTGCCGGCTCGTTTTTGGTGGCCCAGCTGATTGCCCGCCACCTGGATTTGACCAGCATATTCTTTATTTTGGCGATCCCCGCGGCCATCTCGGCGGTGGCTTTAATCGTGAAAGGGCTGTTTTATAAGCCTG
>JAGNPU010000228.1 GCA_017989485.1 Neisseriaceae bacterium | reverse complement strand
TTTTATCCTAGAGCCGCTGGGCTGGCGTCAGGTGTTTTTGCTGCTGGCATTGCCGGCGGTGTTTGTTTTTGTCATTCGCTGGTGGATACCCGAGTCGCCACGCTGGTTAGAGCAGGCTGGGAAGGGGGCTGAGGCCGAGGCCGTGCTGGCCCAAATGGAAGCCAGAGTGATGAAGTCTTTGGGCGTGACTCAGCTGCCCACGCCTGAGGGCGTGCCGAGGGGGGCTGTTCATCAACACAAGACGTCCATCCTGTCTTTGCTGCGGCCACAGCTGCGGCGTCGCACCCTCATGATCTGGGGCCTATGGTTTTTTGCCTTATTGGGTTTTTATGGCCTAACCACCTGGCTGGGCGCGTTGTTGCAGCAGGCCGGTTATGCGGTGACCCAATCGGTCTTATACACCGTGACCATTTCCGTCGGCGGCATTCCCGGCTTTTTAACCGTGGCGTGGCTGATCGAGCGTTGGGGGCGCAAGCGCATGTGTCTGGTCACCCTTTTCGGCAGCGCCATCATGGCCACGCTATATGGGCAGGTGGCGCAAGCTGGGGTGAGTTTGGTTTTGCTGTTCAGCGTGGGGTTTTTCATGCAGTTTTTTATGTTTGGTATGTGGGCCGTGCTGTATGCCTATACGCCAGAATTGTACGACACCCATGTGCGCGCCACGGGCTCGGGCTGTGCTTCGGCCATCGGCCGTATTGGGTCTTTATTAGGGCCTTTTATCGTGGGCTTGATTTTGCCTTGGACGGGCCAAGGAGGCGTGTTCATGCTGGGGGCGGGCTCTTTTGTGGTGGCGGCGTTCGTCGTCTGGGCATGGGGAATAGAAACCAAGGGGCTAAGCCTAGAAGCAGTGCAGCAACAGGCCCGTGGTGGGGACCATCCATCGCATGGCTAGACGCTGGCATGGCCTTGTGACCAGACACCGCCCGTTGGTGGCCACACCGAAAGCATTTCGCCCTCTGGGGCCCCAGCCAGGCAGGCTGTAATCATTCGCCGCAACAGGACTCTGGATGGCCACTGAGGCGGGGCGCAGGGCAGGTGGCCTGCATGCGTGTTCGGGGCCGGCTGTTAGGTACCATAAAACATGATTTTGTCATTAAATAAGGGCGTTTTCTCACTTGATGACATACCTAGGTTCTCAAAAAAAACATCAAAACAGCGTGATCAACCCATTGCGCGACTCAAGGGAAAGGGATAGGGATGCAATCCATTATTTTACAAATAGCCATCATGATGATTTTGTTGGTCAGCGTGTATATTGTTGTACGTCATGGCAGCGTGCGTTGGTTGGGCACGGTGCCGTTGCCTTTGTTTTCATTCATCGCGATTTTATTCATGTCGGGGTTAGATGCAGGCTTGGTCATGTTGCCCTTAAATGACTTTCCTGAGTACGCCGCCAACCCTGATTTCGCTTTTGCCAGTCCCGTGGCTTTAGAGTTCGGCTTTTGGGGGTTTTTGGTGTGGCTGTTTTATTTTGTGACCGCTTTTTACTTTTGTAAAATTGAACCGAGGTTGCAGCTGTTTGAAATATGGCCGATTAAGTTTGTGAATAATTGCATCACCATTTCGACCTGTGCGTTTACGGCCTATCTGTTTTTAATTAATCTGCCTACTTATATTATTGGCATCAGCGAGTGGCAGCGCTATCTGTTAACCCTGGTGGTGGTGATGGCGTCCGTGTATTCGAGCTCTAAGCTGACGTATTTGCGGTTTTTGTCGGTGCTGTCCACCTGCCTATTCTTGGCATTAATCGTGGGCGTATGGTGGGATTCCCAAGTAGGCGTCGTGGGTTTTTTAAACAATGTGATACTGGTTGAAGACTACTTCCGCAACATCCATCGGTTTGCCTTGCCGATTAATGATTTTCACGAATGGTATTTGCTGTGGTGGTGTGCGTGGAGCATCATGATTGGCCAGTTTATGGCCAAGTTTGTGGGCAACCTCAGTAGCCGGCAAATGGTGGTGTCGATGATGATCGTCCCCTCGGTGTTATTGGCTATTTGGTTTGCCGTCCTGTACGGGTTTTATCAAACCAATACCGGCGTCTCCGCTTTCTGGGGCAACAGCATGGTGGTGGTGGCCGTCCTGTTTATGGTGACTTCGCTGGATTCTTTGGTCAGGCTATATTCTGGCAATTTAAACTGGACTGCCGAACGCGTCGGATTCGCTAAATACTTCATCAGCAATACGGCCTTAATGATGGGCCTGGTGATTTTGTATTTATTCACACCGTTGCGCATAGAGTTGGTCGGCATGATTGTGTGCGGCTTGTATTTTGTGATTATTGCGCTGATGATTTTGCGGCGTAAGGATTTGGTCGGCGTGCTTCGCGACCACCCCCCAGCATCGACCTAAGGTCGGTCAGTGATGGCAGGGTATTGAAGAATCAGTGTGATGACAACGGCCAAGCTAAGCTTGGCCGTTGGTTTATTTGGGCGCTCTGGTGTCTTGATACAAAGCCTTGAGAAATCCAGCAATCAGCACCAGCAAAATCAGCATGAGGGGCAGGCCCATCACAATCGTGACCGCTTGAATGGCATTTAGGGCGGTGTTCCCACCGACATATAACACCGAGGCTGAGGTGAGGCCGATTACAAACACCCACAGCGCTTTTTGCCTTCTGAGGGTGCTTTTATTGCCGCCGGAGGCCAGGGTGTCGACCACCAGGGCGCCCGAGTCGATAGACGTCACCATAAACAGCATCACCAATAACATCACGAGCACGCCAGTGAGGGCGGTAAAGGGTAGGCTGCTGAGAAAGTGGAAAATGCTTAGGTCTACCGAGGTGATGCCGCCCACCAGAGGGCCAACACCCTCACGGATTTGGTCTATGGCGCCATTGCCCAAGCCGGTCAGCCAGAGTGAGCTGAACAACATGGGCACAATCATGCTGGCGACCACCATTTGGCGTAGGGTACGGCCTTTAGACACCTTGGCCAGAAACACACCAGCCAAAGGTGCCCAAACAGCCCACCATACCCAGTAATAAACCGTCCAGCCTTGATACCACTCTCTGTCTTCACGGTTAATCCAAGAAGATAGGGCAGTAAAGTGATAGGCGTATTGGGTAAAATTGTGCAGTAGCTGACCGACATAGCGAAAGAGCCCAGTGCTGAAAATAACAAACACCAACAGGATGACCGCCAAGGTAAAGTTGGTGGTGCTTAAAATACGAATTCCTTTTCGGATGCCTAGGGACACTGACAGCGTGGCCACCAGTGTGGTGAGTGCAATGAATAACACCTGCATGCCGAAGTGTAAGGGGAGGCCAAAGACATAGTGACTGCCCGCCACGGCTTGAAGAGAGCCTAAGCCTAGAGACGAAGCCAAGGCGAAGGTGGTGAGTAAGATGGCGAAAATGTCTATGATTTGCCCCGGCACGCCCTGGCTGCCTTTTAGGCCAAGCAAGGGTTCTAAAGCCGAACTCATGGCTTCTGGACGGCCCCTGTTATAGGTGAAGTAGCCAACTGATAGACCAATAATGACGTAGATAGACCATGGGTGTAGGCCCCAGTGAAACAGGGCCGTTGCCATCGCCATGTTTGCACCTTCTGGCGTGCGGGGCGGGACGCCGAGTGGTGTGCCATACCAATCCGTGTAATAGGCGACGGGTTCTGCCACACCCCAAAAAATCAGGCCCACGCCGGTGCCCGCCGTAAACAACATGGTGAACCAGGCAAGCTTAGAGTATTCGGGCTTGGCGTCTTTGCCGCCTAGGCGAATCTTGCCCCAGGGCAGGATGATGATGGCGAAGCACATGAGCACGCACAGATTCATGATGATTAAGATAAAGGCATCGAGGTTGGCCGTAATCCAGCCGCGGTACTGGGTGAGCGTCGTGGCCGTCCAGTTGGGGGCAATCATGCTGGCCGAAACAAAGGCCAGAATAAATAAGAGCGACAGCGGAAAAATGGTTTTGTGTATGGTTAAGCCCCAAAAGACGATGTGATTCGATCGTGGGGGCGTGTCTTTAGATGTCATGAGGCTTCCTAACGTAAGGGGTTATGGTCATGGAATAATTCATCATGACCATTTTTTTTGGCCTAATCATCATCAAGGCGACGATTATTGTGAGGATTGCGACAAGGGCGGGCGTGGCGTTGGGCTT
>JAGNPU010000227.1 GCA_017989485.1 Neisseriaceae bacterium | reverse complement strand
TTGCAGCAGCTGGAAGAAGAAATCGACATTCTGCAGGTTGAGAAGCGCATCCGTGGCCGCGTGAAGCGCCAAATGGAAAAATCTCAGCGCGAGTACTATTTGAACGAGCAGGTCAAAGCCATCCAAAAAGAACTGGGCGACGATGAAGGCCAGGGCGAATTAGACGCCTTGGAAGAAAAAATCAACGCCCGTGGCCTGAGCAAGGAAGCCAAAGAAAAAGCCCTGGCCGAGCTGAAAAAATTAAAAATGATGCCGGCGATGTCGGCGGAAGCCACCGTGGTGCGTAACTACATCGACACCGTGGTCGACCTGCCGTGGAAGAAGAAAAGCAAGGTCAACAAAGACATTGCGCAAGCCCAGCTGGTGTTAGACGCCGACCATTACGGTTTGGACAAGATTAAAGAACGCATTTTGGAATACTTGGCGGTGCAAAAGCGCGTGGACAAGCTCAAAGGCCCGATTTTGTGCCTGGTGGGCCCTCCTGGCGTCGGCAAAACCTCTTTGGGGGAGTCGATTGCCCGCGCCACCGGCCGTAAGTTTGTGCGCATGGCCTTGGGCGGCGTGCGTGATGAAAGCGAAATTCGCGGTCATCGCCGTACCTATATTGGCTCTATGCCCGGCAAAATATTGCAAAACATGACCAAGGTCGGCGTTAAAAACCCCTTGTTCCTGTTGGATGAAATCGACAAAATGGGCCAAGACTTCCGTGGCGACCCAGCCAGCGCCTTGTTGGAGGTGTTGGATCCTGAGCAAAACCATGCCTTTGTCGATCATTATGCCGAAGTGGATTACGACCTGTCCGACGTGATGTTTATTGCCACCTCGAACTCGATGGACATTCCGCCGGCGCTGTTGGACCGGATGGAAGTCATCCGCCTGTCTGGCTACACCGAAGACGAGAAGGTGAACATCGCCATGCGTTACCTGGTGCCTAAGCAATTAAGCGCCAACGGCGTGCAGGACAACGAAGCGGTGATTGCCGAAGACGCCGTGCGCGACATCGTGCGCTACTACACCCGCGAAGCGGGCGTGCGCTCGCTTGACCGTGAAGTGGCCAAAATTTGCCGTAAAATCGTCACCCAACAGCTGTTGGCCGAAGAGTTGGCCAACGCCAAGCCTAAGGCCAAGGGGGCCAAAGCCAAAGCCGTGGTCAAAAAAGCGACCAAGGTGACGGCCAAAAACCTACACGACTTCTTGGGCGTGCGCCGCTTTGATTTTGGCGTGGCCGAAGACGAAAACCGCGTGGGTCAGGTCACTGGCCTGGCGTGGACCGAAGTCGGTGGCGAGCTGTTGACCATTGAAGCGGCCGCCTTAAAAGGCAAGGGCCAAATCGTGCGGACGGGTAAATTGGGCGACGTGATGCAAGAATCGATTACCGCGGCCTTAAGCGTGGTGCGTTCGCGTGCCGAAAGTTTGGGCATTGCGCCAGACTTTTATGAAAAGCACGACATCCACGTACACGTGCCAGAAGGCGCTACACCGAAAGATGGCCCCAGCGCAGGCTCGGGCATGACGGTGGCGCTGGTGTCGGCGCTGACGGGCATTCCCGTGCGCGCAGACGTGGCCATGACGGGTGAGATCACCCTGCGCGGCGAAGTGTTGCCCATTGGTGGCCTAAAAGAGAAGCTGTTGGCGGCGATTCGCGGCGGCATCAAGCACGTGTTGATTCCGAAAGACAATATGAAGGATTTGGAAGATATTCCGAAAAATGTCCAGACAGAATTGACCATACATCCGGTGAAATGGATAGAAGAAGTGCTGCTTTTGAGCCTAGAGCGCCAGCCCGAAGCTTGGGTTGCCCCTGAGATTGTCGACAATAAGGCCGCAGAACCCCTGCTAAAAAGTGTTGTATCTGAGACACCAAAACATTGAAAATAAGCCGTTTTTTGGCCCAAAACAGGGGTTTTTGAGGTTAAGGCGCGTAAAGCTGTACGGTAGTCCTTGACACTGGAATTTCAGACTTGTTATAAAAGCCTTGGCACGGCGAGAAATGACTTTAGGAGAAGGTGTTTTTCGTCTCCCCAATTTTTAATAATAGAAAAGGATTTTCTGTGAACAAGTCTGAATTAATTGATGCAATTGCACAAGAAGCTGGGCTTTCAAAAGTTGCTGCGGGGAAAGCCTTAGATGGGACGATTAAAGCCGTGACTGAAGCTTTGAAAAAAGACAATACGGTGACTTTAGTGGGTTTTGGTACGTTCTACGTAGGCAACCGTGCTAAGCGTAGTGGTCGTAACCCCAAAACTGGGGCTGCCATCACGATTCCAGCGGCTCGTTTGCCAAAATTCCGTGCGGGTAAAGCATTAAAAGACGCGCTGTAAGCAATAAAAGATGACTTCTTGAAAAAAGGTGGACGTAATGTTCACCTTTTTTATGTGTTTAACGGTAAAATGATCGTTCTTGTGATCAACCAATATTGAATAGATATCGCTATGTTTGATGCTGTAAGAAAATTTAACACACCAGCCAAGGTCTTAGTCGGCCTAGTGGCACTGTCGTTTGTGGGTTTTGGTGCCACAACGTTAACGGGCGGTGAGCCCTATATTGCCAAAGTGGGTGGCGAAATCATCACCGAAGGCGATGTGAGCCAGGCCTTGAAGGCACAGGGCGCTGAAAACACGCCTGAGCTGAGAGACGGCGTTTATGCCAACCTATTGCGTCGCGCTTATTTGCTGGTCGGCGCCGAGAACATGGGCGTGGCCGTATCGATAGAGCAAATCAAACAAATCATCGTGAAAGAACAATCTTTTCAAGATGAAAATGGTTTTAATGAATCACTGTACCAAGACTATTTACAGGCTCAGGGCATGACGGAAACCCAGCTCATCGAGCAGCTGCGTAAAGAGTTTTCGGTGAACTCCGTGCTGAGCATGGTGCAAGCTGGGCAAATCGTCAGCGATGCGCAAGTGCAGCAAGAAGCCAGCATTTGGAATGCGCGCTACACGCTGCGCACCGCCATGATAGACCCGCGTGCGTTTGCTGCCGAAGTGGCCGTGGACGACGCCAAGCTCAATGCTTATTACACCGAACACAAGGCCGAGTACGTGCTGCCGCTGGCGGTCAAGCTCAGCAGCGTGGTGTTGACCACCGATGCGGTGAAGAGCAAAGTCACGGTAAACGACGAAGAAGTGAAGAAATACTACGACGAACACGTGAAGCAAATGGCCCCGCCTGAGCGCAAGGTGTCGCATATTCTATTGGCTTTTGCCGACGACACCCCTGCGGCCAAAGCCGACGCCAAGAAAAAGGCTGAGGGCGTCTTGCAAGAAGCCAAGGCCAATCCTAGCCAGTTTGCGGCGCTGGCCCAAAAATACTCTGAAGACCCAGGCTCTGCTGCCGACGGCGGTAACTTAGACTTCATGGCCCAAAACGGCATGATGGTGAAGCCGTTTGAAGACGCAGCCTTTGCGTTGGCCAAAGGGCAGGTGAGCGATCTGGTGGAAACCCAGTTTGGCTACCATATCTTATTGGTGACCGACATCAAACCGGCACCAACGTTTGAGAGCATGAAGGCCGATTTGACCAAGCAGCTGACCGCAGAAAAAGCCCAGAAGCTGGTTCACGCCGAGCGCGAACAGCTGTCCGAGTTGGCGTTTAACAACAGCACCGACTTAAAGCCGGTGGCCGACAAGCTGGGCCTGACCCTGAATGTGGACAAAGACTGGTTGAGCGAAGCCGACGCCAAAGCCCAAGGCATGCCTGAAGCCTTGGTGAAGGCCATCTTCTCTGACGAAGTGGTGAAGCAAAAATTCAACTCTGAACCCATAGACCTGCCGGATGGCTCGGTGTTGGTGGTGCGTGCCAACGAAGTGCGCCCGAAAACCGAACAAACCCTGGCTCAGGTCAAAGATCAGGTGCGTGCTGCCTACGTGATGCAAGAAGCGGATAAATTGGCCAAGGCCAAGGCCGCCGACGTGACCAAGCGGTTGCAAAAAGGGGAGGCGGTGACGCTGAACTGGATGCCGGCAGAAGAAGTCTCTGGTGGCGACATTCAAAAACAATTCCCCACTGAGGCCGCACAGCAAATGCTGAAAATCAGAGGCGAGTTGGCTCAGCCTGCTTACGTGAACCTGAACATGGGTAACCAATACCTGGTGTTAAAGGTTGAGGGCGTACGC
>JAGNPU010000013.1 GCA_017989485.1 Neisseriaceae bacterium | reverse complement strand
TGTTGGGCCTACGCCCTAGGCATGGTGCTGTGGCGCTGCCGCCTCATTGTCGCAGAGCGGATGTGGGCCCAGCGCCAGGCGTGGCTAGTGTATGAAGAGGACCGCGACGGCGCGGCCAAAGGAGAGGAACGATGAATGCCTTAATCGATTGGGCGGCCATGGCCGGCTATGGCGGCTACGTTTGGGGCGTATTGCTGTTGTGTGTGCTCGCAGTGGGCTATGAAATAGGGCGCTTGCGCGCGGCAGAAAAGCGGCTGCGTCAGGCCTTGGACCAGCAGGCCAACGACACGGCAGCGCAGACGAGGGGTCACCATGAAGCCTAGGCAAAAACGAGTGTGGTTTATGGTGGTTAGCCTGTGCGTGTTGGGCCTGATGGCATTTTTCCTGATTAAGGCGCTGCGCCAAAATATGGTGTTTTTTTATTCTCCCTCCCAGCTGGTACAGGGCGAGGCGCCCGCCAATCAGGCGTTTCGCATCGGCGGCCTGGTGCTCCCGGGCACGGTCGAGCGCCTGCCGGACGGCATCCAAGTTCGGTTCCAAATCAGTGACACCCAGGCCGTGGTGCCCGTGGTGTACGCGGGCAGCCTGCCCGACCTGTTTAAAGAAGGCCAAGGCGTCGTGGCTCAGGGCCGTTGGGATGGCCAACGGTTTATGGCCAATGAAGTGTTGGCCAAACACGATGAAAACTACATGCCGCCAGAGGCGCAGGCCATGATTGATCAGGCCCATGCCGCCAAGGAGGGCGCGAAATGATCGTGGCACTAGGACATTTTTTACTGATGTTGGCCTGCGTGCTGTCGTTATTGCTCGGTGGCATCGGCCTATGGGCAGGCCTGCGGGCCCACGTCGGCGGCATGAGCATCGTCAAGCCGATGGCGTGGTTGATGGGCCTGTGCGTTGCCCTGAGCTATGTGAGCCTCAGCTGGGCATTTTTTCACAATGATTTTTCCGTCCAATACGTGGCCACGCAGTCGCATTCGCTATTGCCCTGGTGGTATCGCCTGTCGGCGGTGTGGGGCGGTCATGAAGGCTCGCTGCTGCTGTGGGTCGGCTTTTTGGCCGGCTGGCTGTTGGCCGTGTGTGCCTGCAGTCGCCAGCTGCCACAGCAGGTTCAGGTCTTGGTCGTGGCCATTTTGAGCTGGTTGTGTTTTGGCATTTTACTGTTCATCTTGTTTACCTCTAATCCTTTTTTGCGCAGCGTGACCATTCCGTTGGAAGGCCTGGACTTAAACCCCTTATTGCAAGACATCGGCTTAATCATCCACCCGCCGCTGCTGTACATGGGCTATGTGGGCTTTTCCGTGGCCTTTGCCTTTGCCATGACGGCCTTGTTGCTGGGCCGTCTTGACGCCACCTGGGCCAAATACAGCCGGCCATGGACGATGGCGGCCTGGGCTTGCTTAACCTTAGGCATTTTGGTGGGCAGTATTTGGGCCTATTACGAGCTGGGTTGGGGCGGTTGGTGGTTTTGGGATCCGGTCGAGAACGCCTCGCTCATGCCGTGGTTGGCCGGCACGGCCCTCATGCATTCGCTGGCCGTGGCGGAAAAGCGCGGCAGCTTTAAGCGCTGGACGGTGCTGTTGGCCATTTTGGCGTTTTCGCTGTCGCTATTGGGCACCTTCCTCGTGCGCTCCGGCGTGTTGACCTCTGTCCATGCCTTTGCCACCGACCCTGGTCGCGGCCTGTTTATTTTGATTTTCCTGGCCATTGTGGTGGGCGGGGCACTGTTGTTGTACGGCTGGCGGGCACCGCAGTTGCACAGCAAGATCCGCTTCAGCCTGTGGTCGCGCGAGACCGGGCTGTTGTTGAACAACGTCTTCCTCATCGCCGCCTGTGCCAGCGTGTTGATCGGCACCCTGTTTCCGTTGGTGATGGACGTGTTCGGCGGTGAGAAGTTCTCGGTGGGCCCCCCGTATTTTAACCGCGTGTTTGTGCCCATGATGGTGGCCATGATGGTGTTCTTGGGCCTGGTGCCATTTCTGTCCTGGCGCCAGCAAAAAGGGTGGGCCTGGCGTCATCGCGCCGCTTTTTTGGCCCTTTGGGCCGCCGTCATCGGGGCCGCCTTGCCGCTGCTGATGCACGAATGGCGTTGGGGCGTGGCCCTGGCGTCGGCGCTGGCCCTGTGGGTGGCCTTTACCGTGGTCAACGACGTGTGCCTGCGGGTGAGCCAAACCCGCCATCAGCGTGGCCGACTCAAGACCTTATTGGCGCAGCCGCGGGCATTTTTGGGCATGCATTTGGCCCATATGGGCCTGGCCGTGTTTGTATTGGGCGCGGCCTGGGCCAGCAGCTACGCCGTGGATGAAAACAAAAAAATTGCCCCCAACGAAACCGTCATGATGGCCGGTTACGCCCTGACGTTTAAACATTTAGAAGGCAAACAGGGACCAAACTATCAAAGCCTGATTGCCCACTTTAGCGTGACCAAAAATGGCCAGGCCAAGGCTTGGCTACGGCCGGAAAAACGTCAATACGTGTCCAGTGAGTTACCGATGACGGAGTCGGCCGTCTACCATACGGTTTGGGCCGATGTGTACGTGTCTATGGGCGAAATGCTGGGCAGCGACCCCAATACCAGCCCCTGGTTGGTGCGGATTTATTATCGACCGCTCATGGGATGGGTGTGGTATGGCGCCGTGATGATGGCTTTAGGGGCCTTTTTGGCGATGACGGACAGGCGCTATCGGGGCCGCTTGCGGGCAAAGGCGGCGCCATGAAACGTTATCTTCCCCTGCTGATTTTACTGGGCCTGTTGGTGGTGTTGGGCCTAGGACTGACCCGAGATCCGGGCAAGCTGCCGTCGGCCTTGATTGACCAGCCCTTGCCGGCGTTTGCCTTGCCGACTCTGGATCAGCCAGAGGTCGTGCTGACGCCGGCTGAGTTCGCCGGCAAGCCCTGGGTGCTCAACGTCTGGGCCTCTTGGTGTAATGCCTGCGTGGCCGAGCATCAGGTGTTGCTGCAGTGGCGGCAGCGCCAGAGCGACCTGCGTTTGGTCGGTTTGAATTACAAAGACGACACGGCCGCGGCCAAGGCCTGGTTGGCCGACTTGGGCGGCAGCCCCTATACCCAAATTTTGGTGGATGATGCCGGTAAGCTGGGCATAGACTTGGGGATTTACGGCGTGCCGGAAACCTTTGTCATCAGCGCCGACAACCGCATTTTATACCGTTTTGCTGGCGCCTTGACCGAGGCCGACGTGGCCGACACCCTGATGCCTTTATTGAAGGGAGGCGCTGATGAGCGGCCTTAATCGCCTATTGGCCTTGGCTTTGGCCCTGTGGCTGCCTTGCTTGAGCGCCGCCGCCGCGCCTTTGTCTGAGGCCGTGGTAGATCAGCGCTTGCAGCAGCTCAGTAAAGAGCTGCGCTGTTTGGTGTGCCAGAATGAATCCCTAGCCGAATCGCCCGCGGGCCTGGCCGACGATTTACGCCGTGAGGTGAGGGGCCAAATCGAAAGCGGCCAAAGCGATGCCGAGATCAAGGCCTATTTGGTGGCACGCTATGGCTATTTCGTGATGTATGAACCGCCGTGGCTGTGGCAAACGCTGTGGCTGTGGCTGACGCCGTTTGTGATTTTGTTGGGCCTTGGCGGCTGGCTGCTGTGGCAGCTGCGCCGGCCTGAGCCGCGGGCGGTGCCGCCGCCACAGACCGGCGCCGACACGGCCGCCGCCTTGGCCAAACTCAAACAAGAATTTGAACGGGAGCAGACATAATGTTAATCCTCTGGATGATGGCCATCGTGGCCTTGGTGCTGGGCGTGATTGGGTTTTTTTATCATCGCGGCCAACGGGCGCAGGCCGGCGTGAGCGCGCGCGCGCAGCGCTATCAGGTGCACGAGCAGGCCCTGGCGGAATTGACCCAGGCGCGGGACCGAGGGGCGCTTAGTGCCGATGCGTTTGCTTGGGAAGAAGCACAGCTGAATCAACGATTGGTGGCCGAAATGGCGACGCTGGCGCCAGACGCAGGCGTTGCGCCCGACGGTCGGCGGTGGTTGTACAGCCTGCTGCTGTTGCCCATCTTGGTCGCGGGCCTATACGCCATCTTGGGCCAAAAAGTGCCGGACCCTGCCCAAGCGCTGGCGCAAAGCGGTGACGTCGGCCAGTTTTTTAATGAGCTGGCGGCGTTAGAAGCCAAGGCCGCAGCCGCACCGGACGATTTGACCCAGCAGCTGATGTTGGCGCGCAGCTATCGGGCCATGGCGCGCTATCCCGACGCCGTCATCGCCTATGGCAAGGCCTGGCCGTTAATCAAAGACAGCGCCACCGATTTGGCCCTGTTTGCCGAAGTGTTGGCCGCGCAGCGCGGCTCGTTTGTGGGCAAACCCGAAGCGCTATTGGCCCAGGCCCAAAAAATCGATGCGGATAATCTGGAGGTGCTGATGTTGCGCGGCGAGGCGGCTTTTCAACAGCAGCGCTATGCGGAGGCATTGGCCTCTTGGCAGCAGCTGCGACAGCGCTTGCCCGCCGAAGGGGAAGACGCCGAGTGGGTGCAAAGCCAAATCGAGGCGGTGACGCTGCTGTTGCAATAGGCTGTTCTGGGTGCGGGACGCAAGATGAGTGCTTTTTTTTGGCCGTTTACTGCGTGATCATCCGATTGATGGCCATACTCATCATGGCTTTTGGGTGCCTGATTCTAGCGGTACGTCGTCGCTAGGGTCGGCCTGGGCCGATTCGGCAGGACGCTCATATTCTGGGGGCGCCCAAAAGTGTTTTAGCCTTTGCCTCAGGCTGCCGCGCCTAAAGACATCCCGCCACATGGCGATGAATTCATGCAGGTTTAACACGATGGGGTTGTGGCTGTACACCTGGCCCACAATGCCGTAGTCAACGGGGGCGTCTTCTTCGACGTAGGTGCCAAACCAGCGGTCGAACACAATGAGCACGCCGCCGTAGTTTTTGTCGATGTATTCGGCGTTGCGGCCATGGTGGGCACGATGGTTGCTGGGGGTGTCCAACCAGTATTCCAGTATTGGGTGCAGTTTGCCGACGGCCTCGGTGTGAATGAAAAACTGATAGGCCAGATTGACCGCATACAGCAAAAACACCGCCACTGGGTGGACGCCCAATAGGACTAAGGGCATGAAGAACAACCACCAGCCGGTTAAGGGGTAGAGCATAGACTGGCGCATGGCGGTGCTCATGTTCATGTGTTCGCTGCTGTGATGCACCACGTGGGCGCTCCAAAACCAACGGACCCTATGGCTGGTGCGGTGAAACCAGTAGTAGCAAAACTCAACGGCGATGAAAATGGGGAGTATGGTCCATAGGTTAATCGGCAGGGTGAAGAAGCGATGGTCCCAAAACCAGAAAATGGCGGGGCCGACAAACAGGCCATAGACCAAGAGCTCGAACAGCTGATAGCTGCCGCCTAGGGCGAAGTTGGCCATGATGTCTTTGAGGTGAAACTGCTGCAGCTGCTGACGCTGGCGCATTACCCACCATTCGCTCAAAAAAGCGAGCAAGAACAAGGGCGTCATCGCCATCAAGAAGATTTGCTTCCAGTCGACGGCATCGCCTAAGCTGGCTTTAAGCGCCATGAGTTGGGTGCTGAGGCTGTGCCAGGTGTCCATGACGGGTCTCCTTGTGCGGATCAAAGACAGAATCGGGTGATTTGATGGTAGCGCCTATCTAGGCCTTTGTAAACCAATGGATTTTGCCGACACTGTTCAATTATTTTGATGGATTGAGACGTAAAAAAAGCACTCAATGGGTGAGTGCCTAATGCTGCTTGGGCTGGCCTAGAGGTTAATGGCTTTAAAATGGTGCTTGGGCTGCACGAAGGCGTCCTGTGCGGCCACCAGCTGTAGCTCATACTCACCCTGCCGCTGGGTTTCGTGGACCACGTCGTAGACGGCGGCGGTCACGTATTCTAAGGCGTCGACCGGGCGCTTGCCTTGCAAAATACAGCTGAGGAACACGCCGCTGCTTAAATCACCTACGCCCACAGGCTGTTTGCCGGCAAACTGGACCAGAGGGCGGCTGATGTGCCAGGCCTGGGTTTTGGTGACCAACATGGTTTCGTAGCAGTCGTCGTGGAAGGCGGCGCGGTTAAGGTGTTTGATCAACACCATTTCGGTGCCCATGGCACACAGTAAGCGGGCGGCGTCGACCACTTCCGCCACGCTGTTAATCGGCCGTAAGGTGAGGGTTTCTAATTCCAACAGGTTGGGCGAAATGATGTCGCTCAGCGGCACCAGCTGCTGGCAAATAAACTCGGCCACGCCAGGCGCCACCACACAGCCTTTTTCACTGTGGCCCATGACGGGGTCACAGGCGTATAAGGCATTTGGGTTTTGTGCTTTAACCTGTTTAACAATGTTTAAAATGTGCTCGCCTTGATCCGCCGCACCGATGTAGCCGCTGAGCACGGCATCGCATTTGGCCAGGGCGCCGATGTTGTCGAGGCCAACGGCAATCTCGCCCAAGTGGCTGGCAGGCATGGTGGTGCCCGTCCATTTTTCGGCGTATTGGGTGTGATTAGAGAACTGAACCGTGTTCAGCGGCCAGACGTTCATGCCCATTCGTTGCATGGGGAAGACGGCTGCGGTGTTGCCGGCATGGCCAAACACCACGTGAGACTGAATGGAGAGAATGTTTTTCATGGGCGCTTGCAGGATAGGCTATTAAGGGTCGATTAAATGATGATGCTATACGCTATGATAAGGCCAATTGTCAGGCGCGTCACCTATTTTCATCACGGAGGGGATACAGGCTTTACCCCGACCAGATTGAACATGTTGGTTGACAGGCTAGAAACGGTTATGTTGCAATGCCGACTAAATCACAAAGGGAATGCTATGGAAATGGAAGAACGGTATTTGGTGCCTGGCTTGATGCGGGGATTGGCCATTCTGGAACTGTTTGGGCAAGAGCAGCAGGCATTGACCATCTCGGAGCTGGCCGAGAAGCTGGGCGTGAACCGTTCGAGTGCGTTTCGATTGGCGTATACCCTAGAGCATTGTGGTTATATTCGCAAAAGCCCTGACAGCAAGCGCTACATCCTCGACGCCAAGGTCATGGGTTTGGGCTATAAGTATTTATCCGGCCTAGACCTGATTGATGCGGCCCGGCCCATTTTGAGCCAGCTGCGTGATGACACGTCGTTGGCCTGTCATTTGGTGGTGTTGCAAGATAAAGACATTGTGTACATCGACCAATGTCAGGCGCAGGGGTCGTTCACCAGCCGCGTGCGCGTGGGCACCCGTTGGCCGGCTTATGCGACGGTGATAGGTCAGCTGTTGCTGTCGGATCAGGCGCCGGAAGCCGTCAGCGCCCTGTATGCTCACGACGACGCCTGGGTGCGTTTCTCCGACCGAACGCCCAAAGACCTGCCGGCCTTGCTGGCGCGCTTAGACAGCGTGCGGGGGCAGAGTGCCTTGGTCAGCTGGGGTCATTTTAACAACAATATGGCCACCTGCGCCGCGCCGGTGTTTCGCCGTGATGATGGCAAAATGGTGGCGGTGATTTCGGCCAGCTGCCCTTTGGGCATGTTCAGTGAGGCGGCCTTTCATGAAGAAGTGAAACCCAAAGTCACGGAGGCCGCCGTACGGCTGTCACAGCAGCTGACCCGCCACAACTTCCTATAAAATAAATTCATTAAAACCCCTGGCGTACCAAGTGTATGCTAGGGGTTTTTTGCGTGTGCGCCCGCCGTAGTGGACACACACGAAAGTGGTTGGTTTTCCCTTTTCACTATTGACAGCGTCAGAACATTTACACTATGCTTTGGTTAAATGTTTTGAATATCAAATAGTGTTTTACATACAAAACAATATTAGGAGAAGTTATGAGCTGGTTGCCCATTTGTAAGCGTCAAGAGATTACTGCAGACATGCCCAAGGCGGTCAAGGTTGGCGAGGTTGAAATTGGGGTGTTTGAAGTAGACGGCACTTACTACGGCATAGAAGACGTGTGTCCACATGCCTATGCCTTATTGAGCGAGGGGTTTGTCGAGGGGCGTACCGTAGAGTGTCCCTTGCATGAAGCCATTTTTGATATTCCAACGGGCAAGTTGGAAAGCGGTCCAGGCTGTCGTGATTTATGTACTTACCCCATTAAGGTTGAAGGCGACGACATTCTGGTGCAAATGAAGTAAATCAATAATAAAAGCGGCATGAACACGGAGAAACCACAATATGAACCACAATCCCAAACTGGCCTTATGGCTAAAGCCCACGCCTTCGAAAGAAGCGGGCATCAACAACATTCAAATGCCGGGACAGCCGCAGAACATTGTGTGGCAAACCCGTCCTCGCGAACCCAACGACTATGAGCTGGCGCTGAGCCAGCACCTGATTTCGGGCTTTAAGGCCGACAACGTCACGCCAGCCGATTTGGCTGCTCACTTTAACCAGCTTGGTTTTCGCCATGAAAGCGGCGGCGAGTGGGACAGTGCCAACTTTGAAGCCGAAATGGCTCGTTTAGGTTATTAAGGGGATAGGGCAATGAAACAAATCAATGAAGTAGAACAGCATTTAGACTTGGGCTTACGCAACCTATGGTATCCCGTGGTGGCCAGTTATGAAGTGGGCAATAACCCAGTGGGGATTACCCGCTTAGGCGAAAACATCGTGCTGTGGCGGGATGACAAGGGTGAGGTACATGCCCTCGAAGACCGTTGTCCTCACCGCGGTGCGCGCCTGTCTTTGGGGTGGAACTTAGGGGATCGCGTGGCCTGTTGGTATCACGGCGTTGAGGTGAATGGCGAAGGCGTGGTGGAAAACGTGCCGGCCGTGGATGCCTGCCCGATGACCCAGCAAAAATGCCTGAAGGCCTACCCGGTGCAAGAGCGCAATGACGCGATTTTCCTATGGTTTGGCCTAGACGAAAGCGTGGCGCCGGATGCGCTGGTGTTGCCAGAGCAGCTGAGCGATGACGCCGAGTGGAGCTCATTCTTGTGCCAGGCTGACTGGAAGGTGAACTACCGCTACGCCGTCGACAACGTGATGGACCCCATGCATGGGACTTATTTGCACGGCGCATCGCACTCGATGTTTGCCGGCGACAAAACCGCCAATATGCGTCATCGCCCAACCGACACTGGCTTTGTGTTTGAAAAAGACGGCCAAACCGGCGTGAACTTTGACTGGGTGGAGTGGGGGCAAAGCGGCGCGTCCTGGCTGCGCCTGTCGATTCCGTATCAAAAACAGTTTGGCCCCGGCGGCGTGTTCTGGATTGTGGGCTTTGCCACCCCCATCGACGCCCACAACACGCGCGTGTTCTTCTGGCGCTGTCGTGAGGTTAAGGGCTGGCAGCGGGATGCGTGGCGCTTCCTCTATCGCACCCACTTGGAGAAATTACATTGGGACGTGTTGGAGCAAGACCGCGTGATCTTGGAGCTGATGCCAGCCGATGCACGAGAAAAAGAATTTTTGTATCAGCATGACGTGGGCCTGTCGCGCCTGCGCCGCATCATGAAAAAAGAAGCCGAAAAACAGGTGGCCCAGCTGGCCGCCTTGGCCGAGCAAAAGCAAGACAACCAAGGCTATGTGGTATGAGCGGGCTATTGGCAAACAAGCGCGTGTTGATCACGGGCGCGGCCCGCGGCTTGGGCTTTGCCTTTGCCGAAGCCGCCGCTCGGGCGGGCGCCAAAGTGGTGTTGGCCGACATTCTGTTTGCTGAGGCGCAAGCCGCGGCACAAAAGCTCAACGACGCTGGGCTCAGCGCCCATGCCGTGGCCTTAGACCTGGCCCATCCTGAGGCGATTAACCGCTGTATGGCCGAGACCATAGACTGGCTAGGCGCATTGGATGGCTTGGTCAACTGCGGTGCCCTGGCCACCGGCGTGGGCGGCGTCGACATGATGGCATACGACATTGATTTGTGGGATCGGGTGATGAACGTCAACGTGCGCGGCACCTGGCTGATGAGTCAGGCGGCGGTGCCGCACCTACGCGGCAGCGCTGCGGGCAAAATCATCAACATTGCCTCCGACACGGCCTTATGGGGCGCGCCCAATCTGATGGCCTACGTGGCCAGCAAGGGCGCCATCATCTCGATGACGCGTTCTATGGCGCGCGAGTTGGGCCCAGACAATATTTGTGTGAATACGATTTGCCCAGGGCTGGTGCTGGTGGAAGCGACGGAGTATGTGCCACAGCATCGGCACGACTTATACGTCAATGGCCGCGCCATCAATCGGCAGCAAATGCCGGAAGACGTGACCGGCTCGGTGTTATACCTGCTGTCTGACCTATCGTCCTTCGTGACGGGGCAGACGCTGCCGGTCAACGGCGGCTTTGTGTTTAATTAAAAGAATAAGGCATAGAGGATGAATATGAACATAATTGGCATAGAGGCGCTGGTGTTTGGGGTGACCGACACCCAGGCGGCCGCCCGATTTTTAAACGACTTCGGCTTAAAAAAAGGCCTGAGCGATGTGGCTGGGGCCGAGTTATACCTAACCCAGGACCAAAGCCGCCTGTACGTTCATGACGCCATGGATGCGTCTTTGCCTAAGGCGATTGAAGACGGTTCCACCCTGCGTGAAGTGGTGTGGGGCGTGGCCGACGATGCCAGCCTTGAGGCCTTGGCCCTGCGCTTGGTGGATCAGCCCGGTTTTGCTCAGGGCACCGGCTTTGTGCAGTGTCTAGACCCGAACGGCCTGTGCATCCGCTTTGTGCCGACCAGCGTGACCCAGGTCAGCCTGCCGGTGACGGGCATTAACCAATATGGCGACGTGCAGCGCATTAATGCCCCTAGCCCCGTCTATGAGCAGGCCGAGCCAGTGCGCGTGGGCCACGTGGTGTTTTTTACCCCGGATTTGGCCACGGTGCAGGCTTTTTACACCGACGTTTTGGGCTTTCACCTTTCCGACGCCTACAACGGCCGCGGCGCCTTCTTGCGCTGTCAGGCCGAAGGCTTTCATCACGATTTATTCTTGCTGTGTATTCCCAACAAGCCGGTGGGCCTCAACCACGTGGCCTTTGTGGTGCGTGACATCCACGAGGTCATCGGCGGCGGCATCAGCATGAACCGCAAACAGTGGTCAACCTTTATCGGTCCTGGCCGCCATCCGATTTCTTCAGCCTACTTTTGGTATGTCAACAGTCCGTTTGGGGGCGCGTTTGAGTATTACACCAACGACGACTATTTAACCGAAGCCTGGCAGCCGCGTTTTTATGATTATCAGGTGTCCTTATTCACTGAGTGGGCGGTTGAGGGTGGCATTGACGACAGCACCCGCAGGCAGCTGAAGTAATCGCATCTTAGGAGTGTTTTCATGAGTCGTATCATCATTATTGGCGCAGGCCAGGCCGCCGCATGGGCGGCGCATACCCTCAGAGCCGAAGGCTATGCCGGCGTATTGAGCGTGGTGTCGAACGAAACCGAAGTGTTTTACGAGCGCCCACCCTTATCCAAGCAGGTGTTGGCAGGGGAGATGGCGGTCGCTGGGTTGCAGCTCTTCGACGCGGCGGCCATCACGGCCATGAACATCGATTGGCACAAGCCTGATGCGGTCACCCGCATCGACAGAACCGACAAAAACGTGACCTTGGCCAGCGGCACGGTATTGGCCTATGACCAGCTGTTGCTGGCCACCGGTAGCCGTGCCCGCATGCCGGTGGCGGCCTGGGCCGACATGCCGAACGTGTTCACCGTGCGCACCATTGCCGACGCCCAGCGTCTGGGCGAGCAACTGCAGCCGGGCAAGCGCATGGCCATTATTGGCGGTGGCTGGATAGGCTTGGAAGTAGCGGCCACGGCACGCAAAAAAGGCCTAGACGTCACCGTATTGGAACACGGCAGCCGCCTGTGTAAGCGCAGCGTCAGCCCGGAAGTGTCGGCGTTTTTGCTGGGGCTGCATGAGGCAGCCGGCACTCAGGTGGTGTTGGACAGCGCCGGGCTGGCCTTGCAGGCCACCGATTTGGGCACGATACAGATTATGGGTGCAGGCGCCCTGGTGGCTGAAGCCGACGTGGTGGTGGTGGGGGCAGGGGCCGAAATCGCCACCGAATTGGCCGTGGCGGCTGGGCTAGACGTGCGCGATGGGGTGGTGGTAGACAAGGCTGGCCGCACCTCTGACCCGTCTATTTTTGCCGCCGGCGACGTGGCCATTCACCCGGAACTGGGCTTTTGCATCCAGTCTTGGGCCAATGCCCAAAATCAGGCCATTTGTGCGGCCAAGAACATGTTGGGCCAGGGCTGTGACTACGCGGAAATCCCGTGGTTATGGTCGGATCAGTTTGATTGCAACATTCAAATCCTGGGGAACCCAGGGGCCGAGGGCTTGCAATTGGTAAGACGCCAAAGCGGCGACAACAAGCAAACCTTTATCTACGTTGATGAAGCGCAGCGGTTGCAGGCAATGGTGGCGGTGAATGAAGCGCGTTTGATCAAGCTCGGCAAGCGTTGGATGCAGGCCCAAACGGTGTTGCCTTTGGCACAGCTGGCGGACCCAGAGTTTAACGTCATGAGTTTGAAACCCTAAGGGGGCAACCCCAACAATAATAAATCATTAATTCATAACGAGAAATAGAGGACACATCATGCAAACAGAGCAAGCAAGCATGAAGCAGTGGATGGTGGCATTCGTACTGATGATTTGTGTGAGCCTGGCGTTTTTTGACAAGATCAGCATTTCGGTCTTGTTTGCCGACCCGCACTTTCAAGACGTGATGGGCATTGCCCATACCGACAAGTCCAAATTGGGTTGGCTCATGACCAGCTTCTTATTGGCCTATGGGTTTTCGTCCATTTTCCTAAGCTT
Organism: Neisseriaceae bacterium; assembly: GCA_017989485.1. GTDB lineage: Bacteria > Pseudomonadota > Gammaproteobacteria > Burkholderiales > Neisseriaceae > JAGNPU01. Next base: position 1,194 of record JAGNPU010000013.1, on the reverse strand, counting down.
TATTGGCGACTTATTCAACCCCAAATACCTGTTGATGGTGACGGTGAGTTCATGGGGCGTGCTGATGGCCATCATGGGGTCGGCCACCAGTTACGAAGAAATGCTGTTTTATCGGGTGCTGTTGGGCCTGGCCGAAGGCCCGCTGTTTGCCTTGGCCTACGCGATTGTGAAACAAACCTTTGGCGCAGGCCAGCAGGCGCGCGCGTCGACGATGTTCTTATTGGGCACGCCGATAGGCGCCGCCCTAGGCTTTCCGATTACGGCGTATGTGTTGCAAAGCCACGATTGGCAAACCACGTTCCACGTGCTGTCGGCCTTAACCATCGTGGCCTTGGTGGTGATTTACTTTGGCCTGAAGGGCACGCAGTTGGCCAAACAGTCGTCTTTGTCTGCCGGCAAGCCGCGTCCCACCATGAAAGACCATGCGCGTAACAGCAAAACCTTGCTGTCTAGCGGCGTGTTCTGGGCGGTGTGCTTGTTCAACGTGGCCTTGTTGACCTATTTATGGGGCCTTAATAGCTGGTTGCCTAGCTATTTAATGGAGGCCAAGCACTTTGACCTAAAAGCCTTTGGCCAACTGTCGTCGCTGCCGTTCATCGCGATGTTGATCGGGGAAATCTTGGGGGCTTTTGTGTCCGACAAAACGCCGACGCGTCGGACCCGCCAAGTGATGTTGGGCCTGTTTTTTGCCGGCGTGGGCCTAGGCCTGATGGTCTACGTTGAGAATCCTTATGCGGTGATTGGCCTGATGGCGTTCAGCGCGTTCTCTTGGGGCATGAGTGCCTGCGGCGTGTTTGCCTTGCTGTCTCGGGTGTCTGACGCCAACGTGGCGGCGACGGCCGGCGGCATATTCAATGGCTTGGCCAACTTTGCCAGCGCCGTGGCGCCGGTGTTGATCGGCTATATGGTGACCATGACCGGCCACTTTGACTACGGCATTCTGTTTTTGGCGGCGGTGGCTTTATTGGGGTCGTTTATCCTGCTGCCGCTGTTGCGTAAATATTAAAGCATGACTTGGATGCGGTGTCGGGCTGGGGCACAGGCCCACCGCCACCGCGATTAATAGTAAGCCTTTTGAAGGAGCACGATTATGTCTCAAACCATTGAAACCTGGACACAGCCAGAAGACAAAACCTTGGCCGAATGGGTGGAATCACGCGTGGCGCGTTTGGACACGCGAACCTACGATTTTAA
>JAGNPU010000226.1 GCA_017989485.1 Neisseriaceae bacterium | reverse complement strand
CAACAAAAAAGACGGCGGCGCCTATGCTTTTTCAGGCGGCCTACACGGCGTCGGCGTCTCGGTCACCAATGCCTTAAGCCATCGCCTCGAGGTCACGGTGAAGCGCGAAGGCGGCATTTGGCGCATCGTGTTCTCCGGTGGCGACGTGATCGAGCCTTTGGTGCAAATTGGCAAGTGTGCCGTCAAAGACACCGGCACCATGGTACGGGTCTGGCCCAACGGCAAATACTTTGAAAGCGATCGCTACGTCATCGCCGAATTAGAACGCCTGTTGCGCGCCAAAGCGGTGCTGCTGCCGGGCGTCAAGGTCAGCCTGTCACAACTGGGCAGCGACGGCCAGCAACACGAGAAAACCTGGCACTACCCTAATGGTTTAAAAAGCTATTTACTCGAGCTGTGCGACGGCCAAGACATGGCCGTGCCCATTTTCGCCGCCGACAACCACGTTGACGACGACCATGAAACCTTTAGCAAAGGCGAAGGCGCCAGCTTTGCCCTGACTTGGATGGAAGAAGGCAATACCGCACACGAAAGCTACGTCAACCTGATTCCCACCCCGCTGGGCGGCACCCATGAAGCCGGCCTCAAGCAGGCCGTCTACCATGCGGTGAATAACTTCATTACCTTACACAACCTCTTGCCGCGCGGCGTCAAAGTCCAATCCGACGACGTCTTCAACAAGGTGTCGTTTGTGCTGTCGGCCCGGCTTTTAGACCCTCAGTTCCAAGGCCAAACCAAGGACAAACTCACCAACCGTGACGCCTTACGCCTGGTCGCCAGCGTGTCCACCGACCCCATGGAGCTGTGGCTGAACCAAAACGTCGACGCCGGCAAAAAAATTGCCGAGCTGGCCATCCGGCAGGCGCAGGCGCGCCTGCGTTCGGTGAAGAAAATTGAAAAGCGCAAAGGCTCGGGCGTGGCCGTCCTGCCTGGCAAGCTCACCGACTGCGAGAGCGAAGACCTGCGTGAAAACGAATTGTTCCTGGTCGAAGGGGACTCGGCCGGCGGCTCGGCCAAACTGGCCCGAGACAAGGCCACTCAAGCCATATTACCGCTGCGCGGCAAGGTTTTAAACAGCTTTGAAGTGCATCAAGACCAGCTGTTTTCCAACTTGGAAATCCACAACATCTCCGTGGCCATCGGCGTCGACCCCCATGGCCCGAAAGACAATGTCGACCTCAGCGGCTTACGCTATGGCAAAATTGCCATTCTGTCCGATGCCGACGTCGACGGTGCCCACATCCAGGTGCTGCTGTTAACCCTGTTTTACCGCCACTTCCCCAAGCTGGTCGCCAACGGCAATATTTACGTGGCCCAGCCGCCGCTGTTCCGAGTTGACGTCAACGCCCAGGGCAAAAACAAGCCCGCCCGTAAGCTATACGCCCTAGACCAGCAGGAACTCGACAGCATTCTGGAACGACTCCAAGCAGAAGGCGTCAAAGAAACGGCCTACGCCATTAGCCGCTTTAAAGGCCTAGGCGAGATGAATCCCGATCAGCTTAAAGACACCACCATGCATCCCGACACCCGCCGCCTCCTGCAGGTGCGCATCGGCCAAGACGAACATGACCAAGACAACACCTTTGGCATTTTCGTGAAGCTCATGGGCAAGGGCGAAGCGGCCAGCCGCCGCGCGTGGATGGAAGAAAAAGGCAATGAGGTCGAAGTAGACGTTTAACCCAACGCCCAACGGCTGAGCGCCCACAGGGGCGCGGCCGTTGGGCGATGTGGCCTTAATAGGGTCACCACAACATAAGCGTGAAGCCGGTGCCCGACACCGGCCATTAAGGATAAAATCATGTCACACACACACACAAGCGTATTGCCCTTTTTCAGCGTGCTCGCCTTCAGCGGCGAAGACCGAGCCACATTTTTACACAATCAACTGTCTAACCACATCGAAGACTTGGCCGTTGGCCAAGCCTGCTACGCCACCTACAACACCCCCAAAGGCCGTGTGATCGCCAATATGCTGGTGCTCAATACCGGTGAGGCCCTATGGCTGATGGTGGCCAAAGACCTGGCCGAAGCCTTGGCCAAACGCCTGCGCATGTTTGTGATGCGCGCCAAGGTCAGCATCGACTTAGGCGACGACCTGATGGCCGTCGGCATCACCACCGGCGCCGACGCGCTACAGGCAGGCGACACCCCTTTATACCACTTTGCCGCCACCCAGGTCGGCGACACATGGCAGGTGGCCCTGCCCAACCAATCCATCGTCGCCTTAGGTCAGGCTCAGGCCCTGAACGCCGTCCATGACGCCGCCGCTGAACAGGCCTGGTGGCAGCAGCAAATCCGCAGCGGCTATCCCTGGGTCAGCTTGGCCACCACCGAAACCTGCGTGGCGCAAATGCTGAACCAAACCGTCTTGGGCGGCATCCATTTCAAAAAAGGCTGTTACCCCGGTCAGGAAATCATTGCCCGCGCCCACTATCGCGGCCAGGTCAAACGCGGCCTGATGATTTTTCACGCCCAGCAGATGATTGAAGCCGGCATGCCGCTGTTGCAAGACGGTGCCGATACTGGCATCGTCATCAACGCCTGCGCCGACGCCTCTGGCTACATCGCTTTGGCCGTGGTCAAACACGGTGCCGCCCACGTGGCCCTTACCGTCAACGACGAAGTCATTGACGCCCAACAGTACTTCTTCAGCACCGAAACCGCAGGTGAGCCCGCATGAGTTTAAGAACCTGGGTATTGGCCAAGCCTAACCGCATGCGCCACGTCATGAATGTTTGGCCCCCCTTCTTTTTTGCCGGCATCAAGCTGGTCCACATCAGCAGCGATTGGCGCGTGTGCAAAGTCATTCTCAAACACCGCCCTTGGACCAAAAACGCCAACGGCACCCAGTTTGGCGGCAGCATGTTTGCCATGACCGACCCGATTTACAGCGTCTTGTTAATGGGCGCCCTCAACGACCGCTACTTTGTCTGGGACAAAGGCGCGTCAATTGAATTCATCAAGCCAGGCGTGGGTGAGCTGTACGTGGAATGTCACATCACCGAAAAGCTGATGACGGAAATCCAGCACCACACCCGTCACGGCGAAAAATACTTTCCGGAGGTGGTCGACACCCTATACGACAGCAAGGGCAATGAGGTCGCCAAGCTGCATCGAACCTTGTATGTGCGCCTCAAGCCGCAACACAGGCCAGAAACCGTAGACTAAACGGCCATCAAAAAAACCGCGCTCACAGCATGGCTGGAGAACGGTTTTTTTTGCGTCCTAAATACTAGGCCTCAGGCTCACTCGTCTGCGGTGCATGAATGGCAAAACTGTGGCTGATTGTGGCGGCCTTACCCAACATAATCGACGCCGAACAATATTTGTCCGCCGACAGCTGCACGGCTTTGCCCACGGCGGCCTCACTCAAATCATGACCATATACGTCAAAATGGATGTGGATCTCGGTGAACACGCTGGGCACGGCATCCGCACGCTTGGCCTCAACTTTGGCGATGCAATCCACAATATTCTGGCGCTGTTTTTTGGCAATTTGCACCACGTCTATGCTGGAGCACCCCGCCATGCCCGCCAGCAATAACTCCATCGGCCGCGCACCGCGGTCTTTACCGCCGACGGCGGGTCCCGCATCGGTGACGATGCTGTGGCCGCTGCCCGTGGTGGTTAGAAAACACAGGCCATCGACCCATTGTGTGGTGACGTTCATCTACAACTCCTTGATCTACTATGATTAATGAAGTGAAACAAGCCCATGCCCGCAAACAGCGCGACGGCAAACACCCATCCCTGCCACAGGCCACGGCTGAGCAACAGCATGGCGGGACCAGGACAAATGCCCACCAGCCCCCAGCCCACGCCAAATAATACCCCACCCAGCACCAGCCGACCATCAATCTTGCCGCCCACGGGCAGCACCAGCGCGGTGCCATTGCCAGCATGACGCCGCCGCTTGGCCAGAAACACGCCCAGCCCCGTCACACTCAAAGCCCCCACCATGACCAAACCCAAGCTAGGGTTCCAGTGGCCAAAGGGGTCTAGAAAACCCTGCACCACGGCGGGATTCCCCATCCCCGACAGCAACAGGCCTAAGCCAAACATCAGCCCCGCCAACAAGGCCATCACATAAGTCATATTACGCCCCCATCCACACGTGCTTCAGCACATAAACC
>JAGNPU010000225.1 GCA_017989485.1 Neisseriaceae bacterium | reverse complement strand
TGACCAATGGCCTGATCACCCTGTTGTTGATTTATAATTTTTACAATGCCTCCGGATACAATAAAATCATTCAGCTGGCGTCTTCTATGTGTTTGATTCCCTACTGGCTGTGTTCTGCCTTTGCCTTAAAAGAGGCGTTTAAGGGCCGCGGCCATAAGGGCATGGCGCTGGTGTTCGCCGCCGTGTCGACCGGTTACAGCACCTGGTTGATTTACGCCGGTGGGTTACAGTTTGTGTTGTTGAGCATGATTTTGTATGCGCCCGGCCTGCTGTTTTTCTTAAAGGCCTGCCATGAGAAAAAAGTGGCGCCTTTCCCCACCTGGCCAGCAAAAATGGCCGCCATCGTCATTGTGGCGTTAGGCGTGTTGGCGATTTACTGGGTGGCGATAGAGAAACTCACCTTTTAGTTTGGCAGGCTCGGTGTCTCTGAGTTAGCATTGTGGCCTCACATCGTGTCACAGCCTGACGGTCTTTTTGGGCCGTCAGGCTGTTTTGTCATGAATTCATCGGTCAAGAGGGGGACGGGAATGGACATTGTTTTTTATCAGCACGGCAGCGATGCGGCACCATGGTTGGCCGGCATGCGGGCCCGGCTGCCACAGGCTCAGATTCGGGTATGGCAGCCAGGTGATGACGCGCCTGCCGACTACGCCATGGTTTGGGCGCCGCCCTATGAGCTGTTGGCCCAGCGTGAAGGGTTAAAAGGCATTATGGTGCTGGGGGCCGGCGTCGATGCCTTGCTACAGCAAGAGCGGGCGCGCCCAGGGATGTTGCCTGTTGGGGTGCCCATCATGCGCCTAGAAGACAACGGCATGGCGCAGCAAATGCAGGAGTATGCCTTGGCCACGGCCTTGCGTTATTTTCGGCGCCTGGATGAGTATCAAGGTTTGCAGCAGCAAGGGCGATGGCAGCCGCTGCCCACGCGTGCCCACGCCGATTTTGTGATTGGGGTGATGGGGGCCGGCGTGTTGGGCAAGGCCGTGGCGCAAGCCTTGGCCGCACAGGGGTTTCCCGTACGCTGTTGGAGCCGTTCGGCCAAAGCCATTGCTGGGGTCGACAGCTTTGCCGGCCAGGACGAGCTGCCTGTGTTTTTGCAGGGCATGCAGATGGTGGTCAACCTCTTGCCCAATACGCCGCAAACCCAGGGCATAGTGAATCACGCCTTATTGGCGCAGTTGAATGCGCAAGCCTATGTGGTGAATCTGGCCCGAGGGGCTCATGTGGTCGAGGCAGATTTGCTGGCGGCCTTGGCTTCTGGCCAGGTGGCGGCGGCGGCTTTAGACGTGTTTGCGCAAGAGCCTTTGGCCGACGCCCACCCTTTTTGGGCCCATCCGCGCGTGAGCATCACCCCGCACACGGCGGCGATGACGCTGCAAGCACCGGCGATGGACGCGATTGCCGCCAATATTTTGGCCTTAGAGGCGGGACACACCCCTTCTGGATTAGTGGACAGGGCGCGAGGCTATTAACACGGGCAGGTGATGGACACATGCCGCAGCGATTGCTGCGGCATTTTTGTGCCTGATGCCGATGAGGAATTCATGATTGCTTGGGTGGACAAGGGCCTATTGCTCGGCACCAGGCTTAATCATCCTATTATTTATTGATTTCACAAGGAAATTTTATGATTGTCAACTTGTTGATTATTTGAGTAATCACAAAAAACGTTAGAATAGTGATTGCGGTGCTTAATGATACTCATTATTATTATGTTTTCTGACCATTGGTGTGTTCCATGTTTTTAGCCACGTTTTTGATCATGTTGCGCGAAGGCCTAGAGGCCTCGCTCATCATCAGTATTATTGCCAGTTATTTGACCCGCACCGGCAACCAGCAGTGGATGAAGTATGTCTGGATGGGGGTGGCGGTAGCGGTTTTGGTGTGTGTGGCCGCAGGGACGTTCTTATTCATGAGCGTGGGCGAAATGCCCCAGCGTAGCCAAGAGCTGTTTGAAGGTTCTGTGGCCCTGATCGCGGTGGCCGTATTGACCTATATGATTTTCTGGATGCGTAAGGCCTCCCGCTCGCTGAAAGATACGTTGTCATCCAGCATCGACAATGCCTTGAACAAAAGTAAGGGCCAAGGTTTGATGATGGTGGGCATGGCTTTCTTTGCCCTAGCGCGGGAAGGCCTTGAATCGCTGTTTTTCTTATTCAGTTTTTTTGAACAAGATGGCAGCCAGGGGACTGCGCTCATGGGCGCGGTTTTGGGCGTGGTGGTGGCGGTTCTGCTGGGCGTGGCCATATACAAGGGCAGCGTCCACCTCGATTTGCGTCAATTCTTTAAATACACCGGCCTGCTGATTTTATTTGTGGCGGCGGGCCTGTTGGCGGGGGCGTTAAAGTCGTTTCACGAGGCCGGCCTTTGGAATGGCTTACAAACCATCGTGTTTGATGCTTCTGAAACGGTGATGTCTACCCATACGGTTTTAGGCTCGGTATTGATGGGCTTGTTTGGCTATAACGACCACCCCACCGTGGGTGAGCTGGTGGTGTATTTTGCCTATTTAATCCCCGCGTTAATCTTTTTCTTTTGGCCGGCTAAAAAGCAGGCTCTTTAATAAACAGGAGTTTTAGGAATGTTGAAATTATCCGTACGTAAAGCCGTTTTGGCTGGCGCCATTGCCAGCATGTTTGCCTTGTCTGCCTGCGGCCAAGGGGACAAAACCGAAGAAGCCAAAGTGGCGACGGCAGAAGCCACCACCAGCGGCGTGCCTTCTGCTGAAGATTTTGTTGCGCCAGTGAGCCAGTACAAATTATACGTGTTGGCTGAGGTGGACGAGTTTGTGATCAAAACCAAGGCCTTTACCGATGCCATCAAGGCCGGTAACTTGGAAGAAGCTCAGGAGTTGTATGCGCCTGCGCGCCTGCATTACGAGCGTATTGAGCCGGCAGCAGAAATGTTTGGCGATTTAGACCCCATCATCGATGCGCGTGAAGACGATTTCAAATTGGGGGCAGAAGACCCAGAGTTTGTTGGCTTTCACCGTTTAGAAAAAATACTGTTTGAAGGCAGAACCACTAAAGGCGCTGAAGTCTACGCCGATGGCCTGATGAAAAACGTCTTAGAGCTGCAAAGCCGCCTGCAAGAAGAGCAAATCCCCGTGGTGAAAATGGTGCAAGGCGCGGCCGACCTGATGGAAGAAATCGCCATGACCAAAATCACCGGTGAAGAAGACCGCTATAGCCGTACCGACCTATGGGACTTTAGCGGCAACTTAGAAGGCTCTATGAAAATTGTTGAGCTGTTGACGCCTTTAATTCAAAAGGCCAACCCTGAGTTATTGGCCAAGTTGACAACCAGCTTCACCGAAGCGGAAGCCACCTTGAATAAATACCGCACCACCGATGGCCAAGGTTTCCAAACCTATGAAGCCGTGACCGAGCAAGACAAAGCGGTGATGAAGTCACAAATTGCGGCCTTGGCCGAAGAGTTGGCAACCCTACGCGGTACTTTAGGCTTGGATAACTAAGCGGATCCCGCTTGGCTTGATGCGGGTCACCTCTTGTGGGGTGGCCCGTAGTAAAATAAAGATGAGATGGACTTTTAATTAGGAATGTTTATGAGTACTGCGTTTGTGGGATCTGCTTATTGGCGTGGCGCGTTGTTGGCGCCTTTATTGGTCGTGGCCGCCTGTGGGGGTGAGGGCAAGCAGCAAGGCGCTGTCGAAGACATCCAAGAGGTTAACATCACCATTTTGGCGCATGAATGCGACCCTATGGAATTGACCATTAAGTCGGGCAAAACGCGTTTTTTAATCAACAACCAAAGCGACCGTGCGGTGGAATGGGAGATTTTAAAAGGTGTGCGCATCATTGACGAGCGTGAAAACATTCCGCCAGGCTTTACCCAAAAATTGACCACTACCTTGGACCCAGACACTTATGAAATGGCCTGTGGCCTTCTGTCGAATCCACGTGGCAAACTCATTGTGGTGGCTGCCGAAGGCAGCGACCAAACCCGTAAACCTACCCCAGTTGAACTGGTGGGGGCCGTGGCAGAATATAAGGTGTATGTCAGCACCCAAATGAATGCGCTGTTAAAAGGCGCCCATGAGCTGGCGGCCGCGATTAAGGCCAATGACCTTAACGCCGCCCAGGCCCTGTATGCGCCGACCCTCCAGCATTATGAAAC
>JAGNPU010000012.1 GCA_017989485.1 Neisseriaceae bacterium | reverse complement strand
ATTTGGGCTTGCCGTCGTCATCCAGCTTGCCTCACACCCCATCGCCTAGGGTTAAATACCTTGACGAACGCTGCCATCAGGTCTAGATTTACCATACAAAACTAAGTTTTACTATAAAAACACAATAGAGGAAGAAATACATGAAACAACCACGCTGGTGGGGCGTCATTGCCCTTTTGGTGTTGATCGTCATCGCCTACGTCGATCGCGTCAACATTTCCGTCATGCTGGTCAATCCAGAATTCTTAGACCATTTTGGCCTCAGCGGCAATCGCGCCGCCCAGGGCAGCCTAATGACCCTGTTTTTATTAGGCTACGGCCTTTCGGCCATGTTCCTGACGCCGTTTTTAGAAACCCTATTGGGCTACCGCAAAGGCCTCATCATCAGCGTGCTGCTGTGGGCCATCTTCACCGCCCTCTCTCCCCTCATGGGCTCGATTACCGCGCTGTTGGTGGTGAGGGCCTTATTGGGCGTCAGTGAAGGGCCGCTGTTTTCCCTCAAGACCATGTACATCAGCGACCACTTTAACGCCGGCGAATTGGGCAAGCCCAATGCCATCAGCGCGCTTGGCGTCTCGTTTGGCCTGGTCATCGGCTTTCCCTTGGTCACGTTCTTGATGAGCCATTTTGGCTGGTTTGACTCATTCTATATCTTGGCCGTGTTGAATTTGGTGGTCGGCCTCGGCCTGATTTACTTCTTTGTACAGCCCAACGCCCAGCGCCCGCCCAAGCCGAAGGCCACCGAACCCGTCATTAGCCGCGTCTGGGCGACGTTTGCCAGCGCCTGGGCCACGCCCATGCTGGGCTGGATCATTATTGTCGAAATCGCCACCTTAAGCTATTTATGGGGCTCTAGCGCCTGGCTGCCGGCCTACCTGACCAGCGACAAAGGGTTTTCCATTAAGGAAATGGGCTTTATCTCCTCCCTGCCCTTTGTGGTCAGCATTTTCTCTAAGTACTTAGGCGGCATGCTCTTAGACAAAATCAAGCCGGCCCAGGCCCCGCTGATTTTCGCCTTTGGCGGTCTGGCCACCGCCACCTGCATGTTGGGCGTGATGCTGGCTCAATCGATTCCGTGGCTGGCGTTTTTCCTACTGTCGGCCAATGCCTGCTGGGGCATACAGGGGGCCGCCATCCCCACCCTCATCCAGTATCACGCCAAGGGCGACAGCGTGGGCACGGCCTATGGCCTGATTAACGGCATAGGCAACACCTTTGCGGCCTTCATCCCCATGCTCATGGGCGTGGTCATGGCCAGCAAGGGCACGGTCTCCTCTGGCTTCTCGGTGCTGGTGGCCTCGCAACTCCTCACTCTGGCCGCCGGCCTGATGCTGTATCTGCGCATGCGCGGCGGGGTCAAACGGCACACCATGTGGTGAGGCAGCCCCATAAAAAAACCCCTAAGCCTTGGCTTAGGGGTTTTTTTGAGGCTGAGGCTATAAGCCCAGCTCTTTCAAGAAGCGCACGTCGTCGGCCCAACCTGATTTGACCTTGACCCACACTTTTAAAAATACTTTTTGATCCAACATCTTCTCCATGTCGATGCGCGCTTCGGTGGAGATTTTTTTCAACTTCTCGCCGCCTTTGCCGATGACCATGCCTTTTTGGCCGTCTTTGTCGACCAAAATCGCGATGTATATGTGCTGGATGCCGTTCTCTTCTTTAAACGACTCAACCTCCACGTTCATCGCATACGGCAATTCTTCCCCCATGTAGCGGAAGATTTTCTCACGCACGATTTCCATCACCATGAAGCGGCTGCTCTTGTCCGTCACCATGTCTTCAGGATACATCGGCGGGCTTTCTGGCAGATGCGGGCGCACCATGTCCAGCAGGTTGCCAATGCGCTGGCCGTGCTTGGCGCTGACCACTTCCACGCCGGCAAACTCATACTCGGCCTGCACCTTGGTAATGAACTCGGCCAAGGCGTCGCGGTCTTTGGCCTTGTCCAGCTTGTTCACCACCAAGAATACGGGCAGGTGACGGGGCAACAAGGCCATCACCGAACGGTCGGCATCGCTTAGGCGCATGGCCTCAACCACCATGAACACCATGTCGACGCCAGAAATGGCTTCGGTCACATTTTTATTCAGGCGGTCGTTTAAGGCATTTTTGTGAAAAGTCTGAAACCCTGGCGTGTCGACGAACACAAACTGGGCGGCGTTTTCGGTGTAAATCCCATTCACCTTATGGCGAGTGGTTTGGGCTTTCTTGGAGGTGATGCTGATTTTTTGGCCAATTAAATGGTTCATCAGGGTCGATTTGCCCACGTTGGGGCGACCCACGATGGCCACAAAGCCACAGCGATAGTCTTCGGTCATGTTCATTTCTTTTTGTTAAGGGGGTAGGTTTGTTCTACATAGGCCAAGGCCAGTTTGGCGGCTTGTTGCTCAGCCTGGCGGCGACTGCAGCCCTCGCCACGGGTAATGTAGGCCAGCTCACCAAGGTCGCACTGAACCGTAAACACCTGCTCATGCGCACCGCCGGTTTGGTGTTCAATTCGGTACTTAGGCAGCATGTAGCGGCGCGCCTGCAAGGCTTCTTGCAACAAGGTTTTGGCGTCTTTCCACTGATCGCGTAAATCGATGTGCTGAATACGATCTTTAAACAAATGACGCACAACGGCTTCAGCTCTTAAAAAATCGCTATCAAAGCTGACGGCGGCAAACAAAGCCTCTAAGGCGTCAGCCAAAATAGACGGTCGGCGAAAGCCCCCGCTCTTTAATTCGCCCTCACCCAGGAACAGCACGCCGCCCAGGTTTAACTGCTGGGCAATTTCGGCCAGGGCGTCCTGATTCACCTGATTGGCGCGCAAACGCGACAGTTCGCCCTCGGTGAGGTTGGGAAAGGCATCAAACAGCATTTTTGCCACCGAGTAATTCAAAATCGAGTCGCCCACAAATTCAAAACGCTCGTTGTTTTTTGAAGAAAAGCTGCGATGGGTCAGCGCCTGATGGAGTAAATCTTGGCTTTGAAACTCATAATCAATTTGCTTTTGTAATTTTTGTACGTTGCGTGTAAACGCTTCAGTCGTGCTCATTGTTTAAACCTTTTTGACCATTTAGAGTGTGCGCCATCAATTGTACACGCTGAACGAAAGATGTCAGCGTTTTTTTTAGAAACAACAAAGGGCAGAATGGTTCTGCCCTTGGTCTCCTTTTCAATATGCGCGTACTCGCCTGGCCACGTTGTCTATTGAATTTTGGTGCCCACGCGGGAGAAATCATTGAAGTTCATCCACACCAAGAAGGCTTTGCCGACGATGTACTTATTGTCCACAAATCCCCAATAGCGGCCGTCTTCACTGTTGTCCCGGTTGTCGCCCATGGCAAAATACTGCCCCTGCGGTACCTTACACATAAAGCCATTGTCTTCATACAGGCAGGCTTCCTTATAAGGGAAGTCTTTAACCTGACTGGCCTCTAAGGTCGGCGCCTGCGGCATTTGGTAAATTTGATACTGTTTTGAGCCTAAGGTTTCATCAAACACATTGTTGTTCAATGAGAACGTACCTTGCGGTGTGTCTTCGAGATAGGCCTCTTCCCCCACAAACTCGTCTTTAATCACTTCGCCATTAATGGTCAACACCTTGTCGCGGTATTCGATGCGGTCGCCCGGCACCCCAATAATGCGCTTAATGTAGTTAATGCTCGGGTCACGCGGGTAGTTAAACACGGCCACGTCGCCACGTTCTACTTCGCCAATCGGCACAATCACGTTATTCGCCACCGGCAAACGCAGGCCGTAAACAAATTTATTCACCAGGATAAAGTCGCCCACCACCAGGCCTGGTCGCATCGAGCTAGACGGAATTTGAAACGGCTCGGCCACAAAGCTGCGCAGCACAAACACCACAAAAATCACCGGAAAAAAACCGCGCAAATAATCCACGGCATGATGGCGCTCGCCCGCTGCGGCCGCATTTTTCTTAACCTGAGCACGGTCGTAAAACCACACCACGCCGGTCACCAACACGAAGATCAGCAGCACGGCGGTAAAGCTCATGAAGTAGGCCAGCGTAATGAACACCCCGACCAACATCAACAAATAGCCCCACTGCAACGTACCCGACCAGTCTTCGCCTTCGCCCTTGGTTTTCTTGCTGACGCCAAAAAACACCAGGCCCGCAATAAATAGGCCAAGGGCAATGAACAACATGGTTGAACTCATTATTTGTCTCCCACCTGTAAAATCGCCAAGAACGCGGCCTGTGGAATTTCCACGTTGCCCACAGACTTCATGCGTTTTTTACCGGCTTTTTGTTTTTCCAACAGTTTACGTTTACGCGAAATGTCGCCGCCATAGCATTTGGCCAACACGTTTTTACGCAGGGCTTTAATGCTTTCGCGGGCAATGATATTGCCCCCCAAGGCCGCTTGCACCGCAATGTCAAACATTTGGCGCGGGATTAATTCACGCATTTTCGAGGCCAGCTCACGGCCACGATAGACCGCACTTTGGCGATGGACAATCAGGCTTAAGGCATCCACTTTTTCGCCGTTAACCAAAATATCCAGCTTCACCAGGTCGGCGGCACGGAATTCTTTGAATTCATAATCCAGCGAGGCATAGCCGCGGCTGGTCGACTTCAGCTTGTCAAAGAAGTCCATCACCACTTCGTTCATGGGCATTTCATAGGTCAACATCACCTGACGGCCCATGTACTGCATGTTTTTTTGCACGCCACGCTTTTGATTACACAAGGTCATGACCGAGCCCACATACTCTTCCGGCACCAAAATGGTGGCGTTGATGATGGGTTCCAAGATGGTTTCAATCGCGCCCATTTCCGGCAGCTTAGAGGGGTTTTCCACCTCCAATAAGGTGCCGTCTTTTTGGATGACCTGATACACCACCGTCGGCGCGGTGGTGATCAAATCCATGTCGAATTCGCGCTCTAGTCGCTCTTGGACAATTTCCAAGTGCAACAGGCCCAAGAAGCCGCAGCGAAAGCCAAAGCCTAAGGCTTGCGACACTTCTGGCTCATAATGCAGCGAGGCATCGTTTAGCTGTAGCTTCTCTAAGGCCTCACGCAGGGCTTCGAAGTCGTGGCTTTCCACCGGATACAGACCGGCAAACACCTGCGACTGAACTTCTTTAAAGCCTGGCAAGGCTTCTGGCGCAGGATTGGCAATGTGGGTCACGGTGTCCCCTACTTTGGCCGCCTGCAACTCTTTCACGCCGGTGATCAAAAAGCCTACTTCACCTGCCGACAGGCTTTCGCGCTTAAGCGATTTTGGGGTAAACACGCCCACCTGTTCCACCATGGATTCAACCCGGCTGGCCATGAATTTCACTTTGTCTTTTGGCCGCAACACGCCGTCGACAACGCGCACCAACATCACCACGCCGACATAGTTGTCAAACCATGAGTCGATGATTAAGGCTTTTAGGGGCGCATCCACAGACCCAACCGGCGGCGGTATTTTCTTGACCACTTCTTCCAGCACGTCATCGATGCCAATGCCGCTCTTGGCAGAGGTTTGCACCGCATCAATGGCCTCAATGCCAACAATGTCTTCAATTTCCTGCGCCACCCGTTCAGGATCGGCAGCAGGCAGGTCAATTTTATTCAGTACGGGCACCACTTCCACACCCAGCTCAATGGCGGTGTAGCAGTTGGCCACGGTTTGTGCTTCTACCCCTTGCGAGGCATCCACCACCAGCAGCGCGCCTTCACAGGCACTCAAGGAACGCGACACTTCATAAGAAAAGTCAACGTGGCCTGGGGTGTCAATTAAATTCAGCTGATAGACTTCGCCATCGCGCGCCTTATAGGTCAGCGCGGCCGTTTGGGCCTTAATGGTAATCCCTCGTTCTTTTTCAATGTCCATGGAGTCCAACACTTGCGAACTCATTTCGCGCATGTCTAAACCCCCGCAGTATTGAATAAAACGATCGGCCAGCGTAGATTTGCCGTGGTCAATATGGGCAATAATAGAAAAGTTTCTGATGTGTTTCATAGAGGCTTTATAAAAAAATAACAAAGGACAGGTCGCATTGAGTGCCTGCCCTTACCTGTCACAAGGCGCTTATTTTAACCCATATTGGTCAAATATGCACGAACCTTAGCGACGTCTAGATGCCAATGGCACAGCTCGGTTTCATCAGCCAACAGCACCGGCACCAGCTCGTCGTATTTGGCTTCCAACGCGGGGTCGGCATCCACGTCAAAAACCACCAAATCAAACGTGAATTCCGACTGCAATGCCTGCAGCTGCGCCTGCATGTCGGTACACAAACTACAGTAAAGTCGGGTCATGAGGGTCAGGGTCATGGCGTTTCTTTCATTAAAAATGCCTAAAATAGCACGCTACTTTAGGCATATTGGCACCGATTGGCAACCCTAGGGCGCTTAGTGCAGCACGCGCAGCTGCCCAAGATGGGTTTCCAGCTGCTCAGAAGGCACATCGCCCACGGCGGTCAAACGCCAGCGGTCTTTTTGCACGATGCCCATAGACAGGCCGCCATTAATCTCATGGCCTTCTAACTTAGACTGGGCATCATTGGTCGACTCAACGAATACCGACACCTTTACCAAGGCGTCGCTGAGCAAATAATGGCTGCCGGTTTTACCCAGCTCGCGCGCCACCAGCACCACAAAACCGGGCGGCAAACCGCTGAGGCGTGGGTCTTTGCTGTTGCGCTGCTGCTGCTTCATTTTCAGCAGCTGGGCCTGACTAATCGTCGGCGGCAACATGCCTTTGTCCAACATGTTCAAACCGGCGTCAATTTTCAACATCCGTGGGTCGGGCGCGCCATAGGTGATCTGGCTAAACGTGTTTTGCTCCACCAGCTCATTTTTATTTTTGATCAACACCTGCTTCAAGGGGAAGTAGGTTTTGCTGTCTAGGCAAAAATCTTGGCGATAACGGTCATCGCGCTTCGGCGTCACGTGATACCAACGGCAGGCGCGATTGGCCACCCGCGCCATGGCGCCGACGCTGACCACATAGGCGTCATCTAACAGCCGAGGATCGGTGGGCAACAAGGGCGGAAACTGGCGTAAAGCGCCTAAGCGCAATAACTTCAAGCCTTTTTCACTGTCTGAAAAATACTGTAGCTGACGATTGTGCCGCAACACCTCTCGGTCGATGCCATCGTTGGCGACGCGACGCTCCCTCAGGCCCGTCTTGTCCACCAAACGATAAACCTGATAAGTCTCCAACCCTTGCTTGGTTTGGCGCAAATACAGGCCAGAAAAGCTTTGGTTATTGACCGCCTTAGCGGCCAAACCCAAATCGCGCCATGGGTCCGTTTTTTCGGCATACACATGGGCAGACCACATCATCGTGCTGAGCAAAAAGACACGCATCCACATTAACGTTGCCCCTCTTGTTGCCAAGAAGCATTCACCCACTCATCCTGATTCAGGACTTCTTGATGCGCACGCAAATACGGATCGTTTAGGTAATCCTGGGCGCGGCTGTTGGCGGGCACCACGTATAGAGGTACCGAGTGATCAACGCGCGGCGCGGCCACTGACTGGCTCACGTTCATAATCGGCTCTTGCGCCGTCGGCGCGGCATCGTTAGACACCATCATGCCCGCTTCACCGGCCATTTGTGCCTGTGACGCAGGCCACATCTGCCAAATCGCCACGGCCGCCACCAAGACGCTGGCCGCCACAGACAGGCCACGATACCACTGGTTAGCCGCCGGCTTTACGCGCGCGGGCACCGCAGGCTTGGCCATGACCACCGTCGGCTCTTCGTCCAACTCGGCACAAATCGAGGCAAACAGGCGTGCGTTGCCGCCGCACTCGGTTTTTTGCATGCCATCTTTCACCACGTGAAAAGACAGCCATGCGGCCTGCGCCTCTGGGTCTGCCAATAATTGCTCAACAAAAGCTTGCGACTCATGGGCACTGAGCTCATCGTCCATCAAGGCTGATAGGGTTTCCAACTGTTGTGATTTCATGTTCTTACCACCTACGGTTTTCTGCTGTGTCCAAAAGCGGACGCAAGTCTTTGGCGATCACCTCACGCGCACGGAAAATCCGTGAACGCACGGTGCCGATAGGACAATCCATTACTTCTGCAATTTCTTCATAACTCAGGCCTTCAATTTCACGAAGCGTAATGGCTCGATTTAAATCCTCTGGCAACTTAGCCACGGCAGCTTCTACGGTTTGCAGAATCTGCTTATTGGCCAACATTGTCTCGGGCGTATTGTAATCAGGCATTTGATCAATTAAATCCAGCGATTCGCCGTCTTCCATTGACACCTCACTGGAAATCATGGGTCGACGTCCAGAAGTCGCCAAAAAATTCTTGGCGGTATTGATGCCAATCCGATACAACCACGTATAAAAAGCGCTGTCGCCCCGGAAGTTGGGCAACGCGCGATAAGCTTTGATGAAGGCCTCTTGGACCACATCTTCCACTTCATGCTCATCACGAATAAAGCGTGATAAAAGCCGTTTTAAGCGTCGCTGGTACTTCGCAACCAAGAGCTCAAACGCTCTTTTCTCACCCTTTTGCGCTCGTTCCACCAAAGCCTGATCGATGTTTCGATCATTCATAATTTCTGCTTTCTGTCTATGTATGGCAGCGTGCAAAGGTGTACACCCTTACGACTGCAACCATTCTAAATGGTTCATTTTTAATGCAATCAGTTCGACCATCCCCGTGGTAGGTAGCCTGGCTGGATCGTATCGCTTGACGCCACCGCGAGGCCACAAATGGCCACGCAACGTTCATCAGCATCCACCAGCACGGGCCAATAAGGCCGCAAGAAAGGCGGTACGCCTTTTTCTTGCAGCACTCGCTTCACATTCTTATGGCCTATGGCCGTGTGTATTTTGTCTGTCGACGCCCTTGGGCGCAGCGTCAATCCTTGGCCAATCTGGGCCAAAGACAGGCCTTGAGCCGCCTTCACCCAGCTCAGCTCGCCCTCACCATAAGGCGTCGCGGCCACGTCATCGACCGCAACCTCGGCCCAAGGCTGTAGCCGCCACATGTCCTGCATGGCCACCGCATACAGCCGGCCCTGATAGGCGTAAACATGGCCCTTAGGCAGCCGCCAATCCTTTTGCGCCTGGCCCATACGGCGTAGCTGCCGGGCAAAATCGTGCAGGCTGTCGGGGCGAGGCGTCCCCAATCCCGCCGTGGTCACATAGTGAAGCAACACCTGATGCTGCCTCGCCACGCTCAAGCCCTGCCAAAGCGTGTAGTCAAACACGCCCTCTGGACAGACCAAACCCATATCTTGTTGCAACACCTCATCCAAAATGCCTAAGGTTTCTTGCATCAACTCGGTGGTCCTGAGGATGTGTTGTGCCGCATGGGGCAAATAAGCCGTCATCATGGGCAGCAATTCGTGCCGTATCCAATTGCGTTTATACTGACGATCTACGTTGCTGTCATCCTCAACGTGCCTTAAACCCTGATTTTGTGCATATTCTTGCAACACCGATTTTAGCGTGTGTAAGCACGGTCGCCACAGCGCCTTGGCGCCAAACGGCCGCACCACGGGCATGGCCGCCAGCGCGCGCACGCCGCCGCCGCGCAACAAATTGGCCAGCGTGGTTTCCACCTGATCGTCTAAATGATGGCCCAACACCAGCACCTGTGCGTCGCTGGCGGCAAACGCCTGATAGCGGGCGCGTCGCGCCTCAGCCTCAAGGCCGGTTTTGGCCGCAAAATCCAGCTGCACCCGCACCACCCGTAACGGGACGTTGAGGCTGGCACACAGCTGCTCACAAAACCGCACCCAGTCATCGGCGTAGGCACTGATGCCGTGATGAACGTGCACGGCCTGCAAACGAAAGCCACCTTCCGCTTGCAAGCCGTGTAAGACGTGCAGCAGCGCCACTGAATCCACGCCGCCGCTTAACGCCACTTCAAAAACAGTTTGGTCAGGCTGTTTGTGCGCTGACCAAAATTGTTTGACTGTCTGAGACAGTTTATTTTTCACTAAAGCTACCGTAGGCCATGATGCGGTCAAACCGCTTGGTCAACAGCTGGCCAATCGGCACGCTTTGCGCTTCTTTTAGCTGCTCTACCAAGACTTGCTTCATGGTCACCATCATGTCCGGATAGTTGCGATGGGCACCGCCCAAAGGCTCTTTCACCACGGCGTCAATCAGCTTCAGTTTTTTGGCCTTATCCGAGGTAATCCCCAGCGCTTCAGCCGCGTCAGAGGCTTTTTCGGCGGTTTTCCACAAAATGGACGCACAGCCTTCCGGTGAAATCACCGAATAGGTGGCGTACTGCAACATATTCACATAGTCGCCCACGGCAATCGCCAAAGCGCCGCCAGAGCCGCCCTCACCGATGACGGTACAAATCACCGGCACGTTTAACTGTGACATTTCATACAGGTTGCGGCCAATGGCTTCAGACTGGCCACGCTCTTCCGCACCAATGCCGGGATACGCACCAGGGGTGTCGATGAAGGTCATGATGGGCAGCTGAAACTTTTCCGCCAGCTTCATTAAACGCAAAGCCTTACGGTAGCCTTCAGGACGCGGCATGCCGAAATTACGGTGTATTTTTTCCTTGGTGTCGCGGCCTTTTTGATGCCCCATCACCACCACGCTTTGGCCGTTAAAACGGGCCAAACCGCCAATAATGGCTTTGTCGTCGGCATAGCTACGGTCGCCGTGCAGCTCTTCATAATCGGTAAACATCGCATCGATGTAATCCTGAGTATAAGGACGCTGGGCGTGACGAGAAACCTGCGAGATTTGCCAAGGGGTTAATTTACTAAAAATATTCTTGGTTAAATCTTTGCTTTTTTTGGTCAGTCGGGCGATGTCTTCAGAGATATCGACCACCGAGTCGTCCTGAACGTAGCGCAATTGTTCTATTTTATTCTCTAGTTCTGCAATTGGCTGTTCAAAATCAAGAAAAACTTGCTTCATGTAAGCACATCCGTGATAGAAATAATTAGGGGCAATCATACCGCACCCGTTTAAAATTTTCAGCACCTTTTGCTTTACCTGCCGCAAAAACACCCTATTTTTGTTTTTTTATTAATAAATATCAAGTGTTTAGTAATAAAATTAAGTTTGCACTCTATTTTTATACGCTGATTTTACTTGCCAAACAAAATGGGATGTGATTTAATGCGTTCCTTAACTGGAAAGGGTGATTAGCTCAGTTGGTAGAGCGCCTGCCTTACAAGCAGGATGTCGGCGGTTCGACCCCGTCATCACCCACCACTAGGAGTGGTAGTTCAGTTGGTTAGAATACCGGCCTGTCACGCCGGGGGTCGCGGGTTCGAGTCCCGTCCACTCCGCCAGAACACGAAAACCTTTGTTGAAAAACAAAGGTTTTTTTGCGTTTGGCCCGAGGCCGGTCTCAGTCCCCTACCCATACGTCCTCACGATAGGCAAACTCAGCCTATCCATACACCTCGACGCCATTAGGGCGCCCAGCCTTTGGCCCACGCCGCCAGCGGCAAGACCTCCGGCCGGGCACCAAAACCATGAAACCAGCCCCCCTATTCAAGCAGGCTCACACTGCCGCCGCACCTTACTAGCTGGTGGCTTTTACGCCAGGCGCTAGGGCTAAGGCCCTTGCTTTTATGAAACTGCGCCCTAAAGCCGGCGGCAGAATGAAACCCCGTTGCCGTGGTGATTTGCTCCACCGACAGGCTGGTCGATTCCAGCAACACCTGAGCACGACGCAGGCGCGCATCGGTCAACCAGCCCATAGGCGAGCGGCCATAGTGGTCATTAAATTTTCGATTCAAGGTGCGCAGGCTAAGGCCTGCCTGAGCCGCCATCGTCCCCAAAGTGTGGTCTAGATTTAAGTTTTCCAACAGCCAGTAAATCAGATTATTCAAGCGATCTGCCGCCCGCGGTGACGCATACAATACCCGTTGACGCCGACTGCCCGCCCGCCCATTGGGAATGATTAAGAACTGGGCACACCGTTGTGCCGCGGCCGCACCAAAATCTTTTTGTATCAAGTACAGGCATAAGTCTAGGCCAGATGCCAGGCCGGCACAGGTCAATACCTGGCCATCATCGACAAACAAGGCATTAGGATCGATTAAGAGCTCGGGATAGGCAGCGGCCATGGCGTCGGCCACGCTCCAATGAGTCGTGGCCCGCACCCCCTTGAGTATGCCTGCCTGAGCCAAGACATACGCCCCGGTGCCTATCGCCACGAGACGCGCACCTCTGGCGTGCGCTGCCTGCAAGGCCTCAAAGACCACGGCGCTTTGAGCCCGCTGCGGCGCCTCTAGGCCAGGCACGATGATGGTGTCTGCCTCGGCCAAGGCCGACAAGGGCCGACACCCCCCAAGCCGTAAGTCATGACTGTGGGTTTCGGCCTGCTCGGCACAACACATGACTTCATACGGCAAAGCCTTATTCGCCAACCACACCCGCTTAAACAGGCTATAGGGGATAGACAAATCAAACAGCACAAACCCTTCCAAAACCAAAAGAGCAATCCGATGCGGCGGCATTTTGGCATCCATAGCGTCTCCATTACCTAATTCTTTAATTTGCACATTATATGACAAATCGAATAAATAAATACCTTATTCAGATTAAATCAACCTGGCAGAATAAAGACGATGATTGGCTGAATAACGGCTTTTTTAGGCGCTGTCGATTCGCTATGCTCATCTAAACCATCACGGTTGAGCACCCAAGCCCAGCCCCCCATCATCTTATTATTAGGCCAAACCATGAACCTTAAAACCGCCTCCACCTGCTTCACCCTACTGTTCACCGCCACCGCACTGCTGGCAGCACCGACTCAGGCCCAGCCGCCGACCAACGCTGCTCTGGCCCCCATAACGGCCCCGCCACCGCCAGAAACCGCCAATCAGTGTATGGCCTGTCATGGCCCAGGTGGCAGCAGCCAATACACGGATTGGCCAACCATTGCAGGCCAAAAAGAGCGTTACCTAGAAGCACAGCTAGATGCTTTTAAAGATGGCCTACGCAAAAATGACATGATGCAGGCCATCGTCGCCAACCTCAGCCACGAAGAACTCAAAACCCTGGCCCATTACTTTAGCGGCATCACCCCCGCCCATCATTAAAAGAAAGGCACACCATGACCACCCCTCTGAGCAACAGAAGAACCTTTCTCAAAACCCTTGCCGCCCTCTCCATCACCCTAGCCAGCGGCACCAAAAACGCCCTCGCGGCGGTGCTAAGCCCTGCTGCACCGAGCGAGCTGGCCGCCTTTAAAGGCATCATCGTCACCCGCGCCCATGCCAATTACTGGCATTGGTTTATGGCCATGACCTGGTATCGCGAAAAGGCCAAACGTTATCCTGCCCTATTCGCCCAGCCCCACGACCCTGACGACATTCGCCTGCTGCTGGCCTATGCCCGCCACAACCAAATGCAGGTCACCACACGCGCCTCTGGCCACAACATCACCATGCCGCCGCTGCGGGACAACGCCCTCACCATCGATCTGTCCTTATTCAATCAAATGGAAGACCTAGACGTCGCGGCCAAAACCGTCTGGGCGGAACCAGCCATCACCAGCGAAGAATTGAATCGACGCCTTTTCGCCCACAACCTGGTGTTTCCCAGCGCCCACACCGGCTTCGTCAGCATAGGGGGGTATTTATTAGGCGGCGGCATGGGCTGGAATATGCCAGCCTATGGCATGGGCTGTTCCTCCATCATCGCGGCCCAACTGCTGCTGGCCGATGGCCGCATCGTCCTGGCCTCAGCCACGGAAAATGCCGATCTTTTTTGGGCCATGCGCGGTGCCGGCCATGGCTTTTTTGCCATCGTCCTGAGGTTTAAACTCAAGCTGCATGATGCACCAACGGCCGTCATGAACACCTACTTCTTCCCACTGGATTGTTTGGATGAAGCCGTGCAAGAAACGCTGAAGCTGACCAAGGCCAATGCCCGCCGCTCCGAACTATTGGCCGCCCTTGGCAAGTTTTCACCCCCGGGCACCCCTGCTGAAGACCAAAGCTGGCACTGGGTCTTGAACGTGATTTCCTATGGCAAGAACGAGGCCGAAGCC